>NZ_JANLOG010000023.1:0-117319 GCF_025466205.1 Pseudomonas sp. 13B_3.2_Bac1 | reverse complement strand
CCCCCCCCCCCCCCCCCCCGCTCCCACAGGGGATCTGCTTCATTCCAAACTCAGTCGAAGGTGATGCCCTGCGCCAGCGGCAACTCCAGCGAGTAGTTCACGGTATTGGTCTGGCGGCGCATGTACGCGCGCCAGGCGTCGGAACCCGATTCACGACCGCCACCGGTCTCCTTCTCGCCACCAAACGCGCCGCCGATTTCCGCGCCGCTCGGGCCGATGTTGACGTTGGCGATGCCGCAGTCGCTGCCGACCGCCGACATGAATTGCTCGGCCTCGCGCACGTCGGTGGTGAAGATGCACGACGACAGGCCTTGCGGCACCGCATTGTTCAGGCGCAGCGCTTCCTGGAAGTCGCTGTAGCCGACCACGTAGAGGATCGGCGCAAAGGTTTCGCTGCAGACCACGTCGCTCTGCTCCGGCATTTCGACGATGGCCGGCGACACGTAGTAGGCGTTGGGGAACTGCTCTTCCAGCTGACGCTTGCCGCCGAACACCCGGCCACCCTCGCTCAGCGCCTGCTCCAGCGCGTCCTGCATGTTTTCGAAGCTGTGTTTGTCGATCAGCGGGCCGACCAGATTGCCTTCCAGCGGATGGCCGATGCGCACTTTGGCGTACGCGGCTTTGAGGCGGGTGACGATTTCTTCCTTCACCGACTCATGGGCGATCAGGCGACGCAGGGTGGTGCAACGCTGACCGGCGGTGCCGACCGCACTGAACAGAATGGCGCGCACGGCCATGTCCAGATCGGCGCTCGGGCCGAGGATCATCGCGTTGTTGCCGCCCAGTTCGAGGATGCTGCGGGCGAAACGCGCGGCGACTTTCGGCGCCACTTCGCGGCCCATGCGGGTGCTGCCGGTGGCGCTGATCAGCCCCACACGCGGGTCATCCACCAGCGCTTCGCCGGCATCACGGCCACCGATGATCACCTGGCACAGGTGCGCCGGCGCATCGCTGAAATTCTTCACCACACGGTCGAACAGCGCCTGACAGGCCAGTGCGGTCAGCGGGGTTTTCTCCGACGGTTTCCACACCACCGGGTTGCCGCAGACCAGCGCCAGCGTGGTGTTCCACGCCCACACCGCGACCGGGAAGTTGAACGCACTGATCACACCGACCACGCCCAGCGGATGCCAGGTTTCACGCATGTGGTGGCCCGGGCGCTCGGAGGCGATGGTCAAGCCGTACAACTGACGGGACAGACCGACGGCGAAATCGCAGATGTCGATCATCTCCTGCACTTCACCGAGGCCTTCCTGAGTGATCTTGCCCGCTTCCCACGACACCAGTTCGCCGAGGTCAGCCTTGTACTCACGCAGCACTTCGCCGAACTGACGCACCAGCTCGCCGCGGCGCGGCGCCGGCACCTTGCGCCATTGCTCGAAAGCATGATCTGCGCGACTGATGTGCTGCTCGACTTCGGCCGGGCCTTCCCAGTTCACGGCGGCGATGCGGCTGCCGTCGATGGGTGAATGCACCGGCACTTTGCCGTTCTGGTACAGGGCCGGGTTCACACCAAGACGATCAAGCAATGCGGCAACCATGGTTACTCCTCAAGCGAAAAACTGAATGTGTGCGGACGCATTGTCGCGACCGGGCAGGCCTTTAGTTGTAGCGTCAGTACGGCGAGGCAACAAACGACCTTTACGCGAGATATCATTCCGTTTATTCATGCTGCGCATAGAAAGACAAGAAAAAGGGATCACCCATGCTGAACAAACGCCACTTGCCGTCGATCACCGCGTTGCAGTGCTTCGAAGCCGTGACCCGGCACCTGAGCTTCACCCGGGCCGCCGAAGAACTGAACCTGACCCAGAGCGCCGTCAGCAAACAGGTCGCGCAGCTTGAGGAATTGTTGCAGCACTTGTTGTTCCGCCGGGTGCGTCGGCGTTTGCAGATGACCCCGGCCGGGGATCTGTACCTGGTGGAGGTCCGAAAAATCCTCACCCAAGTGGAAATGTCCACGCATTACCTGCGTTCCTACGGCGGCGAGACTGAAGTCCTGCGCGTCTCGACGCCTTCGACCTTCGGCGCACGCTGGCTGGTACCGCGTCTGAAGGGCTGGCGTCTGCGCCATCCGTCGATCCATCTCGACTTGTGCAACGAGCAGGAGGCCGACGATTTGCTGCAGGGGCGCAGCGATCTGGCGTTCTATTTCGGTCAGGGCTCACGCCCCGGCACCGAGTGCCTGAAACTGTTCGGCGAAGAGCTGGTGCCGGTCTGCGCACCCGGCAGCCTGCCGGATCAGCCGTTCACCGACCCGACGCAACTGACCGATCTGGTGCTGCTGCAAAACGCCTCGCGCCCACAGGCCTGGCACGACTGGTTCGACAGTCAGGGCTACCACACCGAACACAGCTACCACGGGCCGCGCTTCGAAACCTTTTACATGTGCATCCGCGCTGCTCAGGTCGGCTGCGGTGTGGCGCTGTTGCCACGGTTTCTGGTGGAAGAGGAATTGGCCGACGGCAAACTGGTCATTCCCTGGCAGCATGCAATGCCCAGTTCCGACGCTTACTACCTGGCCTACCCGGAGCATGCGGCGGAAGTGCCGAAGGTGCGGGATTTTGTGAAGTGGATGCTGGAGCAGATTGATAGCCCGGACCTGACGCCGATATAGAGTTTTCAACAACCCTGTGGGAGCGGGCTTGCTCGCGAATGCGGTGGGCCAGTCAATTCAAATGTGACTGATGCACCGCATTCGCGAGCAAGCCCGCTCCCACAGGTGATCTCGGCGCTCTTAAAAAATGCTGGCAATCCCCACCGCTGATATGCGCCACTAGCGTCATTGATTGATCCCGCGCATCCGCGCGGTGCACCTGGAGACCCCGTTTATGAGCGAGAGTGTGTTTGCCGATCGCATCGTGCAGAACCTGCTCGACACCGACTTCTACAAACTGACGATGATGCAGGCGGTGCTGCACAACTACCCCAACGTCGAAGTCGAATGGGAGTTCCGTTGCCGTAACAGCGAGGATCTGCGCCCGTATCTGGCCGAGATTCGCTATCAGATCGAGCGCCTGGCCGAACTGAGCCTGAGCGCCGACCAGTTGAGTTTTCTCGAGCGCATCACCTTCCTCAAACCGGACTTCCTGCGGTTTCTCGGCCTGTTCCGCTTCAACCTGCGCTACCTGCACACCGGGATCGAGAACGGCGAACTGTTCATCCGTCTGCGCGGCCCGTGGCTGCACGTGATTCTCTACGAAGTGCCGCTGCTGGCGATCGTCAGCGAAGTGCGCAACCGCTATCGCTACCGGGAAATCGAGCTGGTGCAGGCGCGCGAACAGCTGTATCGCAAGTTCGACTGGCTCAGCGCCAACGCCTCGGCCGACGAACTGGCGCAATTGCAGGTCGCCGACTTCGGCACCCGCCGGCGCTTTTCGTACCGTGTGCAGGAAGAAGTGGTCAACGTGCTCAAGCACGATTTCCCCGGGCGCTTTGTCGGCACCAGCAACGTTCACCTGTCCCGCGAGCTGGACATGAAACCGCTGGGCACCATGGCCCATGAATGGATCATGGCCCACCAACAACTCGGCCCACGCTTGATCGACAGCCAGATCGCCGCCCTCGATTGCTGGGTGCGCGAATACCGTGGCCTGCTGGGGATTGCGCTCACCGATTGCATCACCACCGACGCCTTCCTCGGCGACTTCGATCTGTTCTTCGCCAAGCTCTTCGACGGTCTGCGCCACGATTCCGGGGATCCGGTGCAGTGGGGCGAAAAATGCATCGCCCACTACCACAAGCTCGGCATCGACCCGATGAGCAAGACCCTGGTGTTCTCCGACAGCCTGACTCTGCCCAAGTCGCTGGAGATCTTCCGCGCGCTGCACGGGCGGATCAACGTCAGCTTTGGCATCGGCACCAACCTGACCTGTGACATTCCGGGTGTCGAACCGATGAGCATCGTGCTTAAAATGACCGCCTGCAACGGCCAGCCGGTGGCGAAGATCTCCGACGAGCCCGGCAAGACCCACTGCAAAGACCCGAATTTCGTCGCCTATTTGCGACATGTGTTCCAGGTTCCTGCCGATTCCAGTCTATCTAGCAAGGAGTGAATTCATGCAAGCCGTACAGCGTGAGATTGCTGAACAGCTCAAGGTGCAACCGCCATTCGCCGGGCATCAGGCCCTCGAAGCGGAAGTCGCCCGGCGCATCACCTTTATCCAGGATTGCCTGGTCAATTCCGGCCTCAAGACCCTGGTGCTGGGCATCAGCGGCGGCGTCGACTCGCTGACCGCCGGCCTGCTGGCCCAGCGCGCCATGCGTGAGCTGCGCGAGCGCACCGGCGACAACGCCTACAAGTTCATCGCCGTGCGCCTGCCGTACGAAACCCAGTTCGACGAGCACGACGCCCAGGCTTCGGTGGACTTCATCGCCCCGGACGAACGCCACACGGTGAACATCGGCCCGGCGGTCAAATCGCTGGCCAGTGAAGTCGCGGCGTTCGAAGGCAAGCACGCGGTGTCGGTGGATTTCGTGCTCGGCAACACCAAGGCGCGGATGCGCATGGTCGCCCAGTACACCATCGCCGGCGCGGCGCACGGTCTGGTGATCGGCACCGACCATGCGGCGGAAGCGGTGATGGGTTTCTTCACCAAGTTCGGTGACGGTGCCTGCGACCTGGCCCCGCTCAGCGGTCTGGTGAAAAACCAGGTCCGGGCGATTGCCCGCAGCTTCGGCGCACCGGAATCGCTGGTGGAAAAAGTGCCGACCGCGGATCTGGAAGACCTGTCGCCGGGCAAACCGGACGAAGCCTCCCACGGCGTGACCTACGCCGAGATCGACGCCTTCTTGCACGGCGAGCCGGTGCGTCAGGAAGCGTTCGACATCATCGTCAACACCTACAACAAGACCCATCACAAGCGGGTCATGCCGTTCGCACCTTGATCGGCGACTGAATGAAAAAGCCCGCTGAGGAGCGATCCTCAGCGGGCTTTTCTTTGGCCAGTTCACCTGTCGATGCTGATGGCCTCTTCGCGGGCAAGCCCGCTCCCACAGTGTCCCGGTTGTTCACAAAATGTGTGACCGACACAAACCCTGTGGGAGCGGGCCTGCTCGCGAAGAACGATAACGCGGTGAGCCTGCTTACTTCACAGCAATGGTGCCTTTCATCATCGAGTTGTGGCCCGGGAACGAGCAGAAGAAAGCATAATCATTGTTGGCTACCAGCTTCGAAACGTCGAAGGTCAGCGAATCTTTCTCGCCTGCACCAATGATCTTTGTGTGAGCGATGACACGCTCGTCGCCGTCTTTCAGGTAGTTCTTGTCGATGCCAGCACTCATGCCGTCAGTAGCGATACCGGCCATATCAGCCGCTTTGCTGATTACAACGTTATGACCCATGACGTTCTTCGGCAGGCTGCCGGAGTGGGTCAATTCAACGGTAAACGTCTTGCAGCTCTTGTCGATCACGATCGACTGGGTGTTGAAGGACATCTGGTCGGTGGAATCAACGGTGGTTTTGCACTCGGCAGCCATCAATTGGCTGCTGGCCAGCGCCAGCAGGGATACCGCAACAACTTTGGAAAACATGGTGAATCTCCAAGGCAGGGTTAACAAAAACACTAATGGTGGAAAGACTGCCTGAAATCTTCGCAACTTCCTATGACTTGAGTCAAAAATTGTATACAACTTTCAGGCTATGACACTCATCGAAACAATCTACCGGCCAGAATCCACGGCCGGGCCTATGATCGGCGCATCTACTGAAACGGAGTGCCTGTCATGTTCTTTAACGGTCTGTTGTGCAGTTTGCTCGCCGCCTACGCCTGTGGCGCCAGCGGTACCTTTGAATCGCCAGAACGCGAAGCTTAGTCCTTGGATCAAGGCGTGCCAGCCATTACCCTGTGACGGATTGACCCAGGAGGAAGGCATGTCTCTCAAATCCGTTTGTGTATTTTGCGGTGCCAACGCCGGCACTGATCCGGCTTACACCGAAGCCGCCCAAGCCCTTGGCCGGGCACTCGCCGAGCGCCAACTGACGCTGGTTTACGGTGGGGGTGCCGTGGGCCTGATGGGCCTGGTGGCGGACGCCGCACTGGCCGCCGGCGGCGAAGTGATCGGGATCATTCCGCAAAGCCTGATGGACAAGGAGATCGGTCACAAAAGCCTGACGCGCCTCGAAGTGGTCGATGGCATGCACGCGCGCAAGGCCCGCATGGCTGAACTGAGCGATGCGTTCATCGCGTTGCCCGGCGGCCTCGGCACGCTGGAAGAGCTGTTCGAAGTCTGGACCTGGGGCCAGCTCGGTTACCACGGCAAGCCGCTGGGGCTGCTTGAGGTGAACGGTTTTTACAGCAAACTCACCGCTTTTCTTGACCATATCGTCGGCGAAGGCTTCGTTCGCGCCCCACACCGTGACATGCTGCAAGTGAGCGAATCAGCACAAACGCTGCTCGACGCCCTGGATAACTGGAAGCCGACCGTCACGCCCAAGTGGGTCGACCAAAAACCCGGCTAACCGCCGGGCACCGATACAGGGCAGAATACGCGCCGCTCAACCTCACCTTCGACCCCAGAGGATCGCCCATGGCCAAACCCAATTACTCCTTCGCCAAACGTCAACGAGACCTGGAAAAGGAAAAGAAGAAAGAGGAAAAGCTCCAGCGCAAGAAACAGTTGGCTGAAGAAGCGGCACTGAACCCTGACGGGGAAGTGGCGACTGACAACGATGATGATGTTGTTGATGCACCGAAAGACCAGGCGCCTGACGCCTGAGCTGATTGCTGATTCGCTCCCAGAGGGAGCGATCTGTGGCGAGGGAGCTTGCTCCCGCTGGGTTGCGCAGCGACCCCAAATTGTTTTGCGACTGCTTCGCAGTCGAGCGGGAGCAAGCTCACTCGCCACAAAAGCTCCCCACTCTCGATTGTCTTCATTCCAATGGCATCACCGTGACCCGCACTTCCGGATCATGCGAGCCGCCCCCCAGAATCACCCCGCGCAACGGCGACACATCGGAAAAATCCCGGCCCCACGCCAAGGTGATGTGCTCCAGCGCCGGCTGCACGTTGTTGGTCGGATCGAAATCCACCCACCCCAGCACCGGACAAAATACTGACACCCAGGCATGCGACGCGTCGGCGCCGATCAGCCGTGGCTGCCCCGGTGGCGGCTGGGTCAGCAGATAACCACTGGTGTAACGCGCCGCCAGCCCCCGTGAACGCACGCAGGCAAGCATCAGGTGGGCGAAGTCCTGACACACGCCGCGTCGGCGCTCCAGCACCTCGACCAGCGGCGTCGCCACTTGCGTCGCCTCGGCGTCGAAGGTGAATTCGCTGAAAATCTTCTGCATCAACGCCTGCACGCCCAGCAACAAGGGCCTGCCCGGTGGAAAACAGCTTTCGGAAAACTCGACGAAACTGCGTTTCAAATGCACGTAGGGTGACTGAAAGCGATAGCGACAAGCCTCCAGCATTTCGGCGGACAACGGCTGGCTGCTGTAGGTCAGCGCGTTGCGCGTCTGCTCCCACGCCGGGGACAGATTGAAATCCGCCAGCGGCCGCGCCAGCACCTCAACCGTGAGCCGGGCGTTGACCTGCAATTCATCATGCGGGCGCTCAAAGGCCAGCCGGGTCAGTGGATTGCCGAACACATCCAGTTCATCCCGCCGCGTGGTCGGCTCCGGGCTGATCAGCAATTGCTGCTCGGTGCAGCGCTGCCATGTGCACTCACGCGGCCACAGGTGCGCCAATTGCTGTGCCAGGGAAACCGGGCTGTCGTAGTGGTAACAGGTGTCGTGAAAGATCTGGTAATGCGCGCTCATCAGACGGACACCGTACGCTGGCTGACATCATCGACATGGGCAAAGTGGCGCAGCGCCAGACGATCGGACACCTGACCGCTGGCCTCGGCAATCTCTTGCAGCAGGTCCGCCAGACCATCGAGCGCGGCACGCACGCTTTTCTCCCCGAACAGCGGATTCTCCAGACAGCCCAGATCGAACCGCGCCAGACGCTCGACCAATTGCGGCAACCCCGCCTCGCGAGGCACGCCGAAATCATCATTCAGGCGCTTGAGTGTGCGGGTCACCAGTTTCAACTGGAACAGCACCGCGTGCGGGTTCTGCTCATCCAGCAGCAACAGGTCGAGCACCGGAATCAACTGCGCCACCGCCAGATACCGCGAACGGTAGGTGATGCTGCTGTTGCCCAGTTCCAGCAGCCATTCCAGCCCCGCCTGATCGAACGCCCCGGCGCCGCGCAGAAATGCGGCCAGACTGCGGCTGAGAAACTGCAAGCGTTCGATCCGCCGACCGATCATCAGAAAGCGCCAGCCTTCGTCGCGGGTCATGTCGTCGAGCGCGAAACCCGAAAGCGCCGCCAGCGACATCACCAGCCGGTTGAGGAAATCCAGCAACTCGCCGAAGTCCGGCTCTTCGGTGTCCAGTTCCAGCGCCTCGCGTTGCAACTCGACCAAGGCCTGCCAGTTCTCCCGCGAGAGCTTGCCGCGCACCTGCGAGGCCGCCCACTGCAGGCGCTGCAGGTTGGAGCGCAGGCTGAACGACCAGTCCTCGCCGAGCAGCGCCGCCAGCAGCCGCTCCGGCAACTCGCCCTCCTCCGGCAGCAACATCAGACGCTCGCCCAGCTCCACGGCGGCCTGCAAGGCTTGCGGATCGTCGCCATCGACATAACGCGCGAGCATGATCCGCAGCAGTCGCGCACTGTCGTCGCAACGCTCGCAGTAGCGGCCGAACCAGAACAGGTTCTCCACCACCCGCGAGGGCAGGTACGGGTCGCGGCGCACCAGATCGTGCACGCCGACGTTGCGCTGGGTTTTCCACTGTTCGCCGCTGGGCGCACGCTCGCCCAGCACCCAGGTGTCCTTGCTCGCTCCGCCACGTTGCATCGACACCACTTCGGCATCGGCCTCGGCGGCGACCCGGGTCAGCCCACCGGGCAATACGCGATAGCCGTCACCACTGGCCACCGCGTACACGCGCATGCCGATCGCTCGCGGTTGCAGTTGACCGTCTTCGGCCTGCCAGATCGGCGCCTGGGACAGCTGCGCCAACTCTTGCGCGACATACGCGTACGGCCGCGCCTGCATGCGCTCGGCAAGTGCCTGGCGCTGTTGTTCACTCAGATCGCGGCCGAATACCGGCGCGAAGCTTTGCGAGGGGAATGCCGGTTTGATCAGCAGCTCGGGAAGCTTTTCCAGCGCCTGCGCCAGCACCGGCGCCTCGCCGCACCACCAGGTGGCGATAGACGGCAGGAGCAGTTCTTCGCCGAACAGGTACTGATTGATCTTCGGTAAAAATCCGAGCAATCCCGGTGATTCCAGCACGCCGCTGCCCAAGGCGTTGGCCACCAGCACCCGGCCCTGACGCACCGCTTCCAGCAGGCCAGGCACACCAAGTGCCGAATCGGTGCGCAGCTCCAACGGATCGCAGAAGTCATCGTCGAGCCGGCGCATGATCGCGTGCACCCGGCGCAGACCACTGAGGGTTTTCAGGTACACCGTGGCATCGCGCACGGTGAGGTCGCCGCCCTCCACCAGTGGATAACCGAGCTGGCGCGCCAGATAAAGGTGTTCGAAGTAACTTTCGTTGAAGCGCCCGGGCGTCAGCAACACCACCAGCGGCGCGTCGTCGGCACACGGCGCCTGACGCGCGAGGGTTTCCTGCAGGGTGCGGAAGAAGCCGGCCAGGTGCTGCACTTTCAGATCGCGGTACAACTCGGGAAACGCCCGCGAAACGATGGTGCGGTTTTCCAGCGCATAACCCGCGCCCGACGGCGCCTGGGTACGATCCGCCGTGACCCACCAGCGTCCGTCCGGCGTGCGCGCCAGGTCCACGGCGTACAGATGCAGAAAGGCCCCTTCAGGCGGAGCAATGCCCTGACAGGGCCAGAGAAAATTGTTGTGACCGAACACCAGCTCCGCCGGTAACAACCCTTCGCTGATCAGCCGCTGCGGCCCGTACAGATCAGCCAGTACCGCGTTGAGCAGGCGTGCTCGCTGGGCAATCCCCGCCGACAGGTGCTGCCACTCATCAGCAGCGATCACGTGCGGCAGCAGGTCCAGCTCCCACGGGCGGTCGGCGCCCTTGGGATCGGCATAGACGTTGTAGGTCACGCCGTTTTCCTGAATCTGCCGGGCCAGCAGCGCCTGCCGCTGCACCAGTTGCGCCGGGGTGCTGCGCTGCAATTGATCGAACAGCCGCCGCCAATGCGGGCGCACTTCCCCGCTGTCATTCAGCAGTTCGTGATAAGTGCCCGCGGTCAGCGGGTAGCGGTCTAGCAGGTCAGGCATGGAAAGCTCGGCAGACAGCAGGGAACGGTCAGACTAACGCAGGCACATGACGTGCGGATATACGAAAAATCCGCATGTCGTGCAGGACTTAGAAACGTCGCAAATCGAGTGTCATCGGCAGCTCGTCGGAGATTGTCAGGTTAGGTATCGGAAGTTTCCCCGGCGTGTGTCCGATGCGGAAAAACCGCGCCATGCGCCGGCTCTCCGCTTCGTTGGCATTGACCGGCAAGGTCTCGTAATTGCGCCCTCCCGGGTGTGCAACGTGATACTGGCAACCGCCCAGCGAACGCTGCATCCAGGTATCGAGCAAATCGAACACCAGCGGCGCGTGCACCGGAATGGTCGGTTGCAGACAATTGGCCGGTTGCCAGGCCCGAAAGCGCACACCCGCGACGAACTCACCGATGCGCCCGGTCGGTTGCAGCGGCACCGGGATGCCGTTGCAGGTCAGCAGATAACGCTGCGGCGGCAGACCGCTGAGTTTGATCTGCAAACGCTCCAGCGACGAATCGACATAACGCACCGTGCCGCCCGCCGTGCCCTCCTCGCCCAGCACATGCCAAGGCTCCAGCGCCTGACGCAGTTCCATCTCGATGCCACTGACCGCGTAATCGCCGACCTTGGGAAAGCGGAACTGCAGATGCGCGGCGAACCACTCGGCGCGCAATGGATAACCGGCGTTGTTCAGTTCGACGATGACGTCGGCAAAATCCTGCTCGATAAAATGCGGCAGCATGAAGCGGTCGTGCAGCTCGGTGCCCCAACGTGCGAGCTTCGGCGGCGCATACGGCTCGCGCCAGAAGCGTGCCACCAGTGCCCGCAGCAACAATTGCTGAGCCAGGCTCATGCGCGCGTGCGGCGGCATCTCGAAAGCGCGCAGCTCCAGCAGGCCGAGACGCCCGGTGGCGCCGTCCGGCGAATACAGTTTGTCGATGCAGAACTCGGCGCGATGGGTGTTGCCGGTGACGTCGATCAGCAGATTGCGCAGCAGTCGATCCACCAGCCACGGCGCGCACGCTTCGCCCGGTTCTGGCATCTGCGCAAAGGCGATTTCCAGTTCGTACAAGGCGTCGTTGCGGGCTTCATCGACCCGCGGCGCCTGCGAGGTCGGGCCGATGAACAAGCCGGAAAACAGGTAGGACAGCGACGGGTGGTTGTGCCAGTAACTGATCAGGCTGCGCAGCAGATCCGGGCGGCGCAGGAACGGTGAGTCCGCCGGGGTCGCGCCACCGAGGACGAAATGGTTGCCGCCGCCGGTGCCGGTGTGGCGCCCGTCGATCATGAATTTCTCGGTGGTCAGCCGCGTCTGTCGCGCCTCTTCATAAAGAAACTCGGTGCGCTCGACCAGTTCGTCCCAGGTCGCGGAAGGCTGCACGTTGACCTCGATCACGCCCGGATCCGGGGTGATGCGGAAATTGCTCAGGCGCGGATCGCTCGGCGGCTCGTAACCTTCCAGCAATACCGGGCAATGCAGCTCCTCGGCGGTGGCTTCGATGGCCGCCACCAGCTCCAGATAATCCTCGACCCGCTCCAGCGGCGGCATGAACAGATACAGACGCCCTTCACGGGCCTCTGCACAGAATGCGGTGCGGGTCAGCCAGTCGGCGGACTCGTCGATTTTCGGCGCACGTTCGGCGGCTGCGGCGGGTTCGGCATGACTGTTGAGCTGCGCGGTATCCGGCAGCTCGGGGAAGTCCTGATTCGGATCGCGGGGATGAATGAACGGGTACTCCGCCGCCTTCACCCACGGCTGCGAAGCGAGCGGCAAGCGGTAACCCAGCGGTGAATCCCCCGGCACCAGTCGGCAATGCTCGTCGCGCAGATACCAGCGCCCGCTCTGCCATTGATCACCCTTGGCGGTACGCGCCAGCGGCAGCACTTGGCCGATCACTTTATCCAGGCCCTGAGCGAAAACCTTGCGCAGTCGCGCACGCTCCAGTGGCTCTTCCAGTCGCGAATCTTCAGCACTGACGTTGCTCGGTAATGCGCCCTCACGCCAGAGGTAATAGAAATGGTCTTCGTGGGCTGGAAACACGAAACGTGCGGGCAGTTTCAGGCGTTCGGCAACACTCGCCAGAAAACGCCCGGCCAGTTCGCCATTGGCGCCATAGTCCTGCTGCTCGTCGGCGATCAGCGCGTTGTTGTGCCAGATCGGCACGCCGTCGCGGCGCCAATAGCAGTTGAGCGACCAGCGCGGCAATGGCTCGCCGGGATACCACTTGCCCTGACCGAAATGCACCAGACCTTTCGGCGCATAGTGCTGGCGCATGCGCTGGAACAGTTCGGCGGAGAGTCGGCGCTTGTCCGGGCCCAGTGCGGCGGTGTTCCATTCGGCACCGTCCGGATCGTCGATGGAGACGAAGGTCGGCTCGCCGCCCATGGTCAGGCGCACATCGCCTTCCAGCAGATCGGCATCGATCTGTCGGCCCAGCGCCTGGATCGCCAGCCACTGCTCATCGGTATAGGGTTTGGTGACCCGTGGCGCTTCCCAGATCCGCTCCACCGACATTTCGTGGCTGAACTGGCACTCGCACGGCTCGACCAGGCCACTGATCGGCGCCGCCGAGGACGGATCGGGACTGCAGGCCAGCGGGATATGCCCTTCACCGGCGAACAGCCCGGACGTGGCATCCAGACCGATCCAGCCAGCGCCGGGCAAGTACACCTCGCACCACGCGTGCAGGTCGGTGAAATCGACGTCAGTGCCGGACGGGCCGTCGAGGCTTTTCACGTCGGCAGTGAGTTGAATCAGATAACCGGAGACGAACCGTGCGGCCAGCCCGAGGTTGCGCAGCAGTTGCACCAGCAGCCACGCCGAGTCGCGGCAGGAACCGGACGCATGTTCGAGGGTGTGTTCCGGGGTTTGCACGCCCGGTTCCATGCGGATCAGGTAGCGGATGTCTTCGCTGAGACGCTGGTTGAGCATCACCAGGAAATCCACGGCGGGCTGCGGCGTGCGGTCGATCCCGTCCAGATAGGCTTTGAAGGCCGGGGTCAGCGGCAAGGTTTCGAGGTACGGCGCCAGCTCTTTGCGCTCATCGGCCGCGTAAGTGAAGGGGATTTTCTCGGCGTAGGGTTCGAGGAAGAAGTCGAACGGGTTGAACACCGCCATCTCGGCCAGCAAGTCGACCTCGATGCGAAGCTCGTCGGTTTTCTCGGGGAACACCAGCCGCGCGAGGTAGTTGCCCTGCGGGTCTTGCTGCCAGTTGATGAAATGCTGCTCGGGCGAGACCTTCAGCGCATACGAGAGGATCCGCGTGCGGCTGTGGGCGGCCGGGCGCAGGCGAACGATCTGCGGGCCGAGTTCGACAGCGCGGTCGTAGCGGTAATGCGTGACGTGATGCAATGCGACATGAATCGACACGGCGTGCCTCCTGCGAGCCTAAGCGTATTCGAAAGCGCGCAAGACTTATGCCATGCAGAGGCTTGGGCGCTTTCCCGGAATGCTCAGGGCAGTACAGCACCAAAATCGGGCGATGCGGGGAAATGGATCGAGGAAGTTGCGCCTAAATGTGGCGGCAGTGGCAGATGCGGCGCCTGAGATGACGCCTTCGCGAGCAAGCCCGCTCCCACAGGAGACCGCATTCTAACTGTGGGAGCGGGCTTGCTCGCGAAGGGGCCAGTCGATTCAGCGCACTTCCTGAGCCCTGAAATGCAAAACGCCAACCCGAAGGTTGGCGTTCTGTTGAAACAAAAAGCGACTTAGCGCGGAACGACGGGCTTGCGCGCCGGCTTCGGCCCCTTGCCCTTGGCCGCTTCCTTGCGTTCCTTGGCCGCCTGCTGGTTGCGGGCGAACGCCGCAGCCTTGGCCTGTTCACGCTTGTCCCAAGGATTGCCACCGTCGCTGGCACGCGGCGGCAGGCCGTTGTGCTGGGTGAGAATCTTGGTGGTCTTCTCTTTCGCGACCTTGTGGCTGCCGGCTGGCGTCGAGTTCTTGCGACGCGCGCTCTGGTAGCTGTCGGTAGCCGGTTGATGCAGCGGAATCAACTGACCCTTGCCCGGACCGATCAGATCACCACGGCCCATGCGGATCAACGCTTCACGCAGCATCGGCCAGCCTTTCGGGTCGTGATAACGCAAGAACGCCTTGTGCAGACGACGCTGCTCTTCGCTCTTGACGATGGTCACACCGTCGCTCTTGTAGGTGACCTTGCGCAGCGGGTTCTTGCCCGAGTGGTACATCGCGGTGGCGGTGGCCATCGGCGACGGGTAGAACGCCTGCACCTGGTCGGCACGGAAGCCGTTGCCCTTGAGCCACAGCGCCAGGTTCATCATGTCTTCGTCGGTAGTGCCCGGGTGCGCGGCGATGAAGTACGGGATCAGGTACTGCTCTTTACCTGCTTCCTTGGTGTACTTCTCGAACATGCGCTTGAACTTGTCATAGCTGCCAATGCCCGGTTTCATCATCTGGTTGAGCGGACCTTCCTCGGTGTGTTCCGGGGCGATCTTCAGGTAGCCACCGACGTGGTGGGTCACCAGCTCTTTGACGTACTCCGGCGACTCGACCGCGAGGTCGTAACGCAGGCCGGAGGCGATCAGGATCTTCTTCACACCCGGCAGGGCACGGGCACTGCGGTACAGCTGAATCAGCGACGAGTGGTCGGTGTTCAGGTTCGGGCAGATGCCCGGGAACACGCAGGACGGCTTGCGGCACGCGGATTCGATTTCCGGGCTCTTGCAGGCGATGCGGTACATGTTCGCGGTCGGGCCGCCGAGGTCGGAGATGACGCCGGTGAAGCCCGGGACCTTGTCGCGGATCTCCTCGATTTCGCGAATGATCGACTCTTCGGATCGGTTCTGGATGATCCGGCCTTCGTGCTCGGTGATCGAGCAGAAGGTGCAACCGCCGAAGCAGCCGCGCATGATGTTCACCGAGAAACGGATCATGTCGTAGGCCGGGATCTTCTCCTTGCCGTACGCCGGGTGCGGAACCCGGGCGTAAGGCATGCCGAACACGTAGTCCATTTCTTCAGTGGTCATCGGAATCGGTGGCGGGTTGAACCAGACGTCGACCTCGCCATGCTTCTGCACCAGCGCGCGGGCGTTACCCGGGTTGGTTTCCAGGTGCAGCACGCGGTTGGCGTGGGCGTACAGGACCGGGTCGTTACGCACCTTTTCCATCGACGGCAGGCGGATCACGGTCTTGTCGCGGGTCATGCGCGGGCTTGCCAGGATCTGTACGACCTTGGCTTCCTCGGGATCATCCACCGGCCCCTTCTCTTGCTCGATGGCGCAAGCCTGGGTGTCCTGGGTGTTGACGTACGGGTTGATGATCTTGTCGACCTTGCCCGGACGGTCGATGCGCGTGGAATCGACTTCGTACCAGCCCTGCGGCGTGTCACGACGGATGAATGCGGTGCCGCGCACATCGGTGATGTCTTCGATCTTGTGCCCGTAGGACAGACGCTGGGCCACTTCGACGATGGCGCGCTCGGCGTTGCCGTACAGCAGAATGTCGGCGCTGGCGTCGATCAGGATCGAGTTGCGTACACGATCCTGCCAGTAATCGTAGTGGGCGATGCGGCGCAGGGAAGCTTCGATGCCGCCGAGGACGATCGGCACGTGCTTGTAGGCTTCCTTGCAGCGCTGGCTGTAGACCAGGCTCGCGCGATCCGGACGTTTGCCCGCCATGCCACCCGGGGTGTAGGCGTCGTCGGAACGGATTTTCTTGTCCGCGGTGTAGCGGTTGATCATCGAGTCCATGTTGCCGGCCGCGACGCCGAAGAACAGGTTCGGCTCGCCGAGCTTCATGAAGTCGTCTTTGGACTGCCAGTTCGGCTGGGCAATGATCCCGACGCGGAAGCCCTGGGACTCCAACAGCCGGCCGATGATCGCCATGCCGAACGACGGGTGATCGACGTAGGCATCACCGGTGACGATGATGATGTCGCAGGAATCCCAGCCGAGCTGATCCATCTCCTCCCTGCTCATCGGCAGGAATGGCGCTGGTCCGAAACATTCGGCCCAGTACTTCGGATAGTCAAATAACGGCTTGGCTGCTTGCATGTCGATAACCGGTGTTGGCTTTCATTGAATTTCGCGGGCGCGGAATATAGCACAAATTTTGACCAATTCCGACGGCTGTGGTCGGAAATTGTGCCATGCCCATTCGCGAGCAAGCCCGCTCCCACATTTGAATGCATTCCAAGTGTGGGAGCGGGCTTGCTCGCGAAGGCGTCAGTTCAAACGATGAAGCATTTACTCGTCGTCGTCGAAGTTGTAACTGCCCGGCGCGAGGTTTTCGAAGCGGGTGTACTTACCGATAAAGGCCAGGCGGATAAAGCCGATCGGGCCGTTCCGCTGCTTGCCGATGATGATTTCTGCGATGCCCTTGTGCTCGGTCTCCGGGTGATACACCTCATCCCGGTACACGAACATGATGACGTCGGCGTCCTGCTCGATCGCTCCGGATTCCCGCAAGTCGGAGTTCACCGGGCGCTTGTTGGGACGTTGTTCCAGGGAGCGGTTGAGCTGTGACAGCGCCACCACCGGGCAATTGAATTCCTTGGCCAGGGCTTTCAGGGATCGAGAAATCTCGGAAATCTCGTTGGTCCGGTTGTCACCGCTGGAACCCGGAATCTGCATCAACTGCAGGTAGTCGATCATGATCAAGCCGACGTCGCCGTGCTCGCGCACCAGACGTCGAGTTCGCGCACGCATTTCCGACGGGCTGATGCCGGCCGTGTCATCGATGAACAGCTTGCGGTCGTTGAGCAGGTTGACCGCCGAGGTCAGGCGCGGCCAATCGTCGTCTTCCAGTTGGCCGGAACGCACCTTGGTCTGGTCGATCCGGCCCAGGGACGAGAGCATACGCATGATCAGCGATTCGCCTGGCATCTCGAGGGAGTACACCAGCACCGCCTTGTCGCTGCGCAGTACGGCGTTTTCCACCAGGTTCATGGCGAAGGTGGTTTTACCCATCGACGGACGGCCGGCGACGATGATCAGGTCGGACGGCTGCAGACCGCTGGTCTTCTCGTCGAGGTCGGTATAGCCGGTGGACAGGCCGGTGATCGCGTCGGCGGTGTTGAACAGGGTGTCGATGCGGTCGATGGCTTTGGTCAACAGTTCGTTGACCCCCACCGGGCCGCCGGTCTTCGGCCGCGCCTCGGCAATCTGGAAGATCTGCCGTTCGGCCTCGTCAAGGATCTCTTCGGCGGTACGGCCTTCGGGGTTGAACGCGGCGTCGGCAATTTCGGTGCTGATACCGATCAACTGGCGCAACGTCGCGCGCTGGCGAACGATCTGCGCATAGGCCTTGATGTTGGCGACGGACGGCGTGTTTTTTGCCAGTTCGCCGAGGTAACCGAGGCCGCCGACCTGGGACGTCTGACCTTCCTTGTCCAGTTGCTCGGCAAGGGTCACGACGTCGATCGGCATGTTCTGATCGGCCAGTTTGGCGATCGCACGGAAGATCAGACGGTGGTCATGTCGGTAGAAATCGCCGTCGGAGACTTGATCGAGCACGCGTTCCCAGGCGTTGTTGTCCAGCATCAGACCACCGAGTACGGCCTGTTCGGCCTCGATGGAATGCGGCGGCACTTTCAGCGCGGCGGTTTGCAGATCGTATTGCTCGGGAGCGGTGATTTCGTTCATGGCCACTTGGAGTCAGGTTTGAAAACGGGATTACCAGAAAGACAAAGGGCACGACCTGTAAACAGGATCGTGCCCGATGTTACCGGCAAGCACCCGAGGGTGCCAGCCGACAAGTATTGCTTAAGCTGCTACCACGACAACGCGTACGGTGGCTTCAACTTCGGCGTGCAGGTGCACAGCCACGTCGAATTCACCCACGTTGCGGATGGTGCCGTTCGGCAGACGAACTTCGCTCTTCTGCACTTCAACGCCGGAAGCGGTCAGTGCGTCAGCGATGTCGTGAGTACCGATCGAACCGAACAGCTTGCCTTCGTCGCCAGCGGTGGCAGTGATGGTCACTTCCAGCTCGGCCAGTTGGGCAGCACGGCTTTCAGCCGATGCTTTACGGTCTGCGGCAGCTTTTTCCAGCTCAGCACGACGCTCTTCGAACGCAGCCAGGTTGGCAGCGGTCGCAGCGGTAGCTTTGCCGAAAGGCAGCAGGTAGTTACGGCCGTAACCGGCCTTAACGTTTACTTTGTCGCCCAGGTTGCCCAGGTTGGCGATTTTTTCCAGAAGGATCAGTTGCATGTGGAAATCCTCTTAACTTTTAACCTTCACCGTTCGCGTTATCGGTGTCTTTCGACACGTGACGACCGCGAAAATCAATCAGGCTGTCGACAATGGCCAGAACCACGAGCAACGGATAGAGCAGCTGCATGAACAACAGCAGCGTGACGTACAACCCCACCAGCCAGAAACCGGCCAGTCGCTTCTGCCCGACCAGCCCGTGAATCAGGGCGAGTCCGGCGAACACCAGCGGTACACTGCACAACGGCGTCAACATGGCCATCTGTGCACCGAGATTCGGGCCCAGAAGCATCAACGCCAGCAGCAACATCGCCGGCCCCAGCGGGATCCGGATGGCGCGAAACTCGCGACCAAAACCACCCGGGTTGTACAACAACGCCTGCCAATGACGCCCGACAATCAGGCTCAGCACGCTGACGATCTGCAACAGAGCCGCAATCAGTCCGGTCAGGACCGGTGCAATCAGGGACGCGAAGCGCGCTTGCTCATCGACCGACAATTGCTTGTAGGTTTCACCAAGAAGCGCCGGCATGACCTTTATCAAGGCCTGCGCGAGCATCTCGATCTGGGCCGCAAACGCTGCCCCGAGCACCACTGAAAACACCACTCCAATCACTACGCTGACCAGCAGCGTGCGGACCCAGGATTCGCTTGCGCGCAACACCAACGCAAGCCCCGAAGACCCCAGCAGCACCAGAAGTGCCCGTGGATCATCGGCATACAGCCACCAGATCAATGCCGGCAGCAGCCCCAGGGACAGAACGCCAATGGCGTCCGTCAGTCCGCGCCGCAGAAGCACCAGGCTCCCGGCGGCAGCACCCAACCAATACAACAACGGCAATGTTGCACACCCGGCCACTACGAGAGTGGCCTGCATGCGGCCGCGCATGATGAACTCAGCTATGGCACGCATGCATTCAATCCTTTGCTACTTGTCGACTGCCCGGTCTCAGCGGCCGTGGCTGTCGGTGTAGGCCAGCAGGGCCAGGAAGCGGGCGCGCTTGATAGCGGTGGCCAGCTGACGCTGATAACGAGCTTTGGTACCGGTGATGCGGCTTGGAACGATTTTGCCGGTCTCGGATACGTAGGCTTTCAGAGTGTTGAGATCTTTGTAATCGATCTCTTTCACGTCTTCAGCGGTGAAGCGGCAGAATTTACGACGACGGAAGAAACGTGCCATTTGATAGGCTCCTTAAAAGGTCCGTGGATTACTCGTCAGCGTTATCGCTGTTGTCGCTGTCATCACCCTCAACGCCATCAGCGTCGGAGTGCTCAGGACGGTCGCGACGCTCACGGCGCTCACTGCGGTTTTCTTCAGCCTTGAGCATCTCGGACTGGCCGGTAACGGCTTCGTCGCGACGGATGACCAGGTTACGGATCACTGCATCGTTGTAGCGGAAGTTGTCTTCCAGCTCGGCCAGGGCCTTGCCAGTGCACTCAACGTTCAGCATCACGTAGTGAGCCTTGTGAACATTGTTGATTGCGTAGGCCAGTTGACGACGGCCCCAGTCTTCCAGACGGTGGATTTTGCCGCCGTCTTCTTCGATCAGCTTGGTGTAACGCTCAACCATGCCGCCGACTTGCTCGCTCTGGTCAGGGTGGACCAGAAAGATGATTTCGTAATGACGCATGAATGCTCCTTACGGGTTGTAGCCTGCCGCTCAAAAACGGTCAGACAAGGAGTGAATGACACTTATGGACTTGCTGGCGCGGGGCACATGCGTGCCTGCCGTCACAGCAAGGGGCGCAATTGTAGAGAAGGGACTGCAGAGGTGCAAGGCAATTGGTGATTATTTGAACAATCACCATTTCTTTGCCTTCGCACAAAACACTGTGGGAGCGGGCTTGCTCGCGAATGCGTTTCATCAGGCAACATTATTGTTGTCTGACACACCGCTTTCGCGAGCAAGCCCGCTCCCACAGTTTGTTTGCGTACAGCCTTATTTCTTGGCTGCAGCCTTGGCCTTGGCACCGCGTTGACGCTGCGCTTCGAACAGGCACACACCGGTCGCCACGGACACGTTGAGGCTGCTGACGCTACCGGCCATCGGCAGGTTCACCAGATAGTCGCAGTGCTCGCGGGTCAGGCGACGCATGCCCTTGCCTTCGGCGCCCATGATCAGGATGGTCGGGCCGGTCAGGTCCTGGTCATAAATGCTGACCTCGGCCTCACCCGCCGTACCGACCACCCACAGACCGCGCTGCTGAAGCTTTTCCAGGGTGCGCGCCAGATTGGTCACCGCCACCAGCGGAATCACTTCCGCCGCGCCGCAGGCCACTTTACGCACCACCGGCGTCAGGGTTGCCGACTTGTCCTTGGGCACGATCACCGCCAGCGCGCCGGCAGCATCCGCCGAACGCAGGCAGGCGCCGAGGTTGTGCGGGTCGGTCACGCCGTCGAGCACCAGCAACAGCGGTGCGCCTTCGGTGCGGTCGAGCAGCTCATCGAGCATCGCCTCGCCCCAGACCTGGCTCGGACTGACGTCCGCCACCACGCCCTGGTGCACGCCTTCAACCCAGGCGTCCATTTCGCGGCGCTCGGCCTGACCGATCTGCACACGATTTTCGTTGGCCAGTTCGATCAGGGTCTGCACGCGCGGATCGTTGCGGCTTTCAGCCAGCCAGATCTGCTTGACGCGTTTCGGGTGGTGACGCAACAACGCTTCTACCGCGTGAACGCCGTAGATTTTTTCCAACTGACTCATGACTTCGCCTTCGGTTTACGCGACCCGCCACTTTTGGCTGGAGCCGAACCCGCTTTCGGCGGGCCTTTACGATGTTTGCTCGGTTTGGCTGGCTTGCCGCCGGCAGCCTTGTCAGGCGCCGACCGTCCGGTCTTTCCCCCAGACGCCGCTTTACCACCGCTTTTGGCGTCGGCCAGCAAGGCCTTCTTCATTTCACGGCTTTTGCGCAGCTCGGCGTTTTTCGCCACGGCATCGCTCGGGCGATAGGCCTCGGCAGCCTTTTCCTTGGCTGGACGACGGCTGGCGGTTTTCGCCGGCGCCTTCTCTTCCACAGCCTTGGTGACAGCCGGAGCGGTGCTTTCGCTACCGCGCTTCTTGCGACCAATCGGTGCGCTGATGGTTTTTTCAGCCATCTCGAAGTCGATCTTGCGCTCGTCGAGGTCGACGCGCATCACGCGCACTTCAACGGTATCGCCGAGACGGAAGCTGCGACCGGTGCGCTCGCCCGCCAGGCGGTGATGCACAGGGTCGAAGTGGTAGTAATCGCCCGGCAGCGCGGTGACGTGCACCAGGCCTTCGACGTAGATGTCGGTCAGCTCGACGAACAGGCCAAAACCGGTCACCGCGGTGATCACGCCCGGGAACGACTCGCCGACGCGATCCTTCATGAACTCGCACTTGAGCCAGTTCACCACGTCGCGAGTGGCTTCGTCGGCACGGCGCTCGCTCATCGAGCACTGCTCGCCGAGTTGTTCCAGCGCCGCTTCGTCGTACGGATAGATGCGCGCCTTCGGAATGGTCATCGCCCCGGCACGACGAACGTGCGGAGTGTCCTGTTTCGAATGGATCACGCTGCGGATGGCGCGGTGCGTGAGCAGGTCCGGGTAACGACGAATCGGTGAAGTGAAGTGGGTATAGGCTTCGTAATTCAGGCCGAAGTGACCTTCGTTCTGGGCGCTGTACACCGCCTGACTCAGGGAGCGCAGCATCACGGTCTGAATCAGATGGAAATCCGGACGGTCCTTGATGCTGGCCAACAGGGCCTGATAGTCCTTCGGCGACGGGCCATCCTTGCCTTTGTGCAGAGACAGGCCGAGTTCGCCGAGGAACGCGCGCAGTTTTTCCAGACGCTCCGGTGGCGGGCCGTCGTGGACGCGGTACAGCGCAGGGATTTCGTGCTTCTTGAGGAATTCGGCGGTGGCCACGTTGGCCGCCAGCATGCATTCCTCGATCAGCTTGTGCGCATCGTTACGGGTGGTCGGACGGATTTCGGCAATCTTGCGCTCGGAACCGAAGATGATTCGGGTTTCCTGCGTTTCGAAATCGATCGCGCCACGCACGTGACGGGCAGCCAGCAACACTTTGTACAGCGCATAGAGCTGCTTGAGGTGCGGCACCACGTCGGTGTATTCGCCGCGAAGCTTGCGCGCTTCGGTGGCTTTCGGGGTTTCCAGCATCGCGCTGACCTTGTTGTAGGTCAGGCGGGCGTGGGAGTGAATGACCGCTTCATAGAAGCAGTAGTCGGTCATTTCGCCGGACTTGGAGATGGTCATCTCGCAAACCATGGCCAGACGATCGACGTGCGGGTTCAGCGAGCACAGGCCGTTGGACAACTGCTCAGGCAGCATCGGCACCACGCGCTCGGGGAAGTACACCGAGTTGCCGCGCACCTGGGCTTCGTTGTCCAGCGCCGAACCGATTTTCACGTAGCTGGAAACGTCGGCAATCGCCACGTACAACTTCCAGCCGCCGGAGAACAGGCGCAGCTTGCCGGGCTTGGCTTCGCAGTAGACCGCGTCGTCAAAGTCGCGGGCATCTTCGCCGTCGATGGTGACAAACGGCAGATGGCGCAGGTCGACACGCTTCTCTTTGTCTTTTTCTTCGACTTCAGGCTTGAGCTTGGCGGCTTCTTTCAGCACGGCTTCAGGCCAGACGTGCGGAATGTCGTAGGTACGCAGCGCGACATCGATTTCCATGCCCGGCGCCATGTAGTTGCCGACCACTTCGACCACATCGCCTTGCGGCTGGAAGCGCGGCGTCGGCCAGTGGGTGATCTTCACCTCGACGAACTGACCGATCTGCGCGTTGGCGTTGCGGCCTGGAGTAACCAGCACTTCCTGCTGGATCTTCGGGTTGTCGGCAACGACGAAGCCGATACCGCCCTCTTCGAAGTAGCGACCGACGATCGTTTCGTGGGCACGGGACACCACCTCGACGATCACGCCTTCACGGCGCCCGCGACGATCAAGACCGGAAACACGGGCCAGCGCGCGGTCACCATCGAACACCAGACGCATCTGCGCCGGGCTCATGAACAGGTCATCGCTACCGTCGTCCGGCACCAGGAAGCCGAAACCGTCACGGTGACCGCTGATGCGGCCGAGGATCAGGTCGAGCTTGTCCACTGGCGCATAGGTGCCACGGCGGGTGTAGATCAATTGAGCGTCGCGCTCCATGGCGCGCAGACGGCGGCGCAGGGCTTCGATCTGGTCTTCGGTGGTCAGACCAAACTCTTCGACCAGTTGCTCACGGGCAGCAGGCGAACCCCGATCAGCAAGGTGCTGAAGGATCAGTTCGCGGCTGGGAATAGGGTTTTCATATTTTTCCGCTTCACGAGCGGCCTCGGGATCGAGGGACTGCCAATCGGCCATTAGAGAGTTTTCACCTTGTCTATATGCGGGTTAGTTTGGCATAGGCGCCATCAAACGGGAAATTTCCGACTCTATAAGGCCCTTCTATAGGCTTGTATCGACGCCTGAAAGCCCTTTTGAACACCGCCGGTAAAAAAATTCATTTTTTTTGCTGACAGGGGTTTACAGTTAAAAAGGCGCTCCGTATAGTGCGCGCCATCGACGACGTACACACGTTGACGAGATGCCCAGGTGGTGAAATTGGTAGACACGCCAGCTTCAGGTGCTGGTGACCTTACGGTCGTGGAAGTTCGAGTCTTCTCCTGGGCACCAATTTCGAGTTTGAGACTAGATCAGTTTCAAGGCTCACACAAAAACCCGCGAAAGCGGGTTTTTTGCATTCTAAGCAACCGATTTGTTAAAACCGATTAACTAAAATTAAATCAGGGGTTTACAGATCAAAAAGCGCTCCGTATAGTGCGCCACATCAACAGCGGCAACGCTCGCGATGAATGCCCAGATGGTGAAATTGGTAGACACGCCAGCTTCAGGTGCTGGTGACCTTACGGTCGTGGAAGTTCGAGTCTTCTTCTGGGCACCAATTCAAACTCAAGGTCGTGACCTTGAGTTTCCCAAAAACCCGCGAAAGCGGGTTTTTGCGTTTCTGCCTTCCAGAAATTCTAAACGCCTCACTCGACATTCGATTGCACCTGTGTAGGAGCTGCCGAAGGCTGCGATCTTTGCTTTTGCTTTAAAAACAAGATCAAAAGATCGCAGCCTTCGGCAGCTCCTACAAGGGCATTCAATCCGCACTTATCAGAGCCTGCCGCAGCCCGCAAGGCGCACTTGAGAAACAATATCGTTTATCATTGTTGCAAGTTTTTGCAATGCGACAGTGAGGAACCCTGCGAATGATGTTTCGAAATACCCTGCGCCGCGGCTTGACCTTCACCCTGCTCGGCCTGGCACTCGCCACTCCCCTCACCCAGGCAGCCGATGCGGTTTCCCTGACGCTCTACAACGGTCAACACAAGGAAGTCGGCGATGCGATCGCCAAGGCCTTCGAGGCCAAGACCGGTATCCACGTCAATGTACGCAAGGGCAGCAGCAACCAGCTCGCCAGCCAGGTCATCGAAGAAGGCGACCGCTCCCCCGCCGACGTGATCTACACCGAAGAATCCCCGCCACTGAACAACCTCGGCGAGCAAGGTCTGCTGGCCAAGACCGACGACGCCACGCTGGCCGTGCTGCCTAAGCAATACGTCGCAGGCAATGGCACCTGGATCGGTGTCACCGCCCGGGTTCGCGTAGTCGCCTACAACCCGAAACTGGTCGATGAGAAAGACCTGCCGAAGTCGGTGATGGAATTCTCCGATCCGAAATGGCAAGGCAAAGTCGGTTTCGTACCAACCAGCGGCGCCTTCCAGGAACAGGCCGTGGCGATCATCAAGATGCATGGTCGCGACGCCGCTGAAGAATGGCTGACCGGCCTGCGCGCTTTCGGCAAGACCTACAGCAACAACATGGTCGCCCTCAAAGCCGTGGAAAACGGCGAAGTCGCCACGGTGCTGGTGAACAACTACTACTGGTTCGCCCTGCAACGCGAGAAAGGCAAACTCGACTCGAAACTGCATTACTTCACCGGCGGCGACGTCGGCGGGCTGATCACTGTTTCCAGCGCTGCCGTCCTCAAATCCAGCAAACATCCAAAAGAAGCCCAGCAATTCCTCGCCTACATGGCCAGCGAGGAAGGCCAGCGCGTGATCACCCAGACCACCGCCGAATACCCACTGCACAAAGGCATGGAATCGGATCGCGGGCTCAAGCCGTTCAGCGAACTGCAAGCGCCGAACGTGACCCCGGCCGATCTGGGCAACGCCGAAGAAGCCTTGGACCTGGAACGTGAAGTTGGCCTGAACTGATGGCCACATCGTTATCCGCCCCCGCCGCGCGCGGGGGTTACGTGCCACGACGCAAGCGGCCGTCAATCTGGCTGGTGCTGCCGGTTTTATTGCTGGTGGTCATGAGCCTGTTGCCTCTGGCCTATGTCGGCCTGAAAGCCTGGCAGGCCGGTTGGGCCGAAGCGCTGCACCTGTTGTGGCGCCCGTACGTATTCGGTCTGCTGCGCAACACCCTGGCGTTAATGGTCGGCGTAACGCTGACTTGCGGCGTGATCGGCCTGTCACTGGCGTGGCTGCTGGAGCGCAGCAATCTGCCGGGACGACGCCTGTGGGGCGTGATTCTGTGCCTGCCGTTTGCGGTGCCGGCGTTCGTCAGCAGCTTCACCTGGGTGTCGTTGAGCGCGCAGTTCGAAGGTCTTGGCGGGGCGATTCTGGTGATGAGTCTGTCGAAGTACCCGCTGATCTTTCTGCCGGTCGCGGCGACTCTGCGCAACCTTGATCCGTCCCTTGAAGAATCGGCCCGCACCTTGGGACAGAACCGCTGGGGCGTGTTTTTCCGCGTCACCCTGCCGCTGCTCTGGCCGTCGCTGCTGGCCGGCTCGCTGCTGATTGCCCTGCACATGCTGGTCGAGTTCGGCGCGCTGTCGATCATCGGCCTGCAAACCTTCACCACGGCGATCTATCAGCAATTCGAACTGGAGTTCAGCAACGCCAACGCGGCGATGCTTTCGGCGGTGTTGCTCGCGCTGTGCCTGATGCTGTTGTGGTTGGAGCTGCGGGTGCGCGGCAAGGGTCGGCATGTGCGCACAGGCCAAGGCGCGGCGCGTCAGGCCGAACAAGTGCGTCTCGGGCCATGGGCCGTTGTCGGTCAGCTGTATTGTCTGCTGCTGGCGATCGTCGGCAGCGGGATTCCGCTGGGCATGCTCGCGTACTGGCTGGCGGTTGGCTCATCGGCGGCCTTCCCGGTCGCAGCGATCACCGAGGCCCTGCTGTCTTCGCTGGCCTTGTCGCTCGGTGGCGCAGCGCTGTGCTTGCTGCTGGCGGTGCCGGTCGGGCTGCTGGTGGTGCGCTACAAGGGTCGACTGGCGATCTGGGCCGAGCGCTTGCCGTATCTGCTCCACGCCTTGCCGGGTCTGGTGATTGCGCTGACGCTGGTGTATTTCGCCCTGCATTACGTGTCGGCGCTGTACCAGACCTCGGCATTACTGCTGATCGCTTATGCGTTGCTGTTTCTACCGTTGGCGCAGGCACCGATTCGTACGGCACTGAACAAGGCTGCGCCGCAGCTGGAAGAAGCGGCACGCACGCTGGGGGCGTCGTCGTTCACCGCGTTTTGCCGAGTGACCCTGCCGATCATCTTCCCGGCACTGGGCGCGGCGTTTGCGCTGGTGTTTCTGGATGCGATGAAGGAATTGACGGCGACGCTGCTGCTCAGTCCGACCGGGCTTAACACGCTGGCGACCGAAATCTGGGCGCATACCGCGAACGTCGAGTTTGCGGCGGCAGCGCCTTATGCGGCGTTGTTGATAGTGGTGTCCGGGTTGCCGGTGTATCTGCTGACGACGCGGATGTATCTGAGCCGCTGACACCGCTTTCGCGAGCAAGCCCGCTCCCACAGCTTGACCGAATCCCTACCTGGGAATGCGATCGAATGTGGGAGCGAGCTTGCTCGCGAAGAGGCCCGCCAGACGACCTCAAGCCCTGAACTGCCCCAGACTCGCTTTCAACTGCGCCGCCAAGCCATCCAGCACCTTGCCACTGGCCGTGGTCTCCACCACCGCCTGCGCGGCTTTCTCGGCCTGGGCATGAATCGTTTCGACCCGCCCACGCACCGCCTGCGCGCCCTGCGCCTGATGCGCCGCCGCCTGCGTCGCCAGACCAATCGCCGCATGCACCTGCTCGACCGAGGCCTGCACCGACTGCTGCAGCCGCGCACTGTCGCGCAACACCAGCAAACCCTCGCTGGCCTGACGCCCGGCCTGTCCGATCGCTTCAACCGCCTCACGCGCGCCCTGCTGCAACGCGACGATGTGCGCCTGAATGTCGCCGGTCGAGCTTTGTGTCTTGCTCGCCAAGGCGCGCACTTCATCCGCGACCACGGCAAAACCGCGCCCGGTCTCGCCGGCCCGCGCCGCCTCGATCGCCGCGTTAAGCGCCAGCAGGTTGGTCTGTTCGGCGATGCCGTGAATCACCGTCAGTACCACTTCGATCTGTTCGCTCTGCTGCGCCAGTCGCTCGATGACTTTCGCCCCGGTGTCGACCTGCCCGGCCAGCGCTTCGATCAGGCTGCCGACCTTCGCCGAGGTCCGAGTGTTTTCATCGGTGGCCTGGCGAATATCCACCACCTGTTTCAACGCCGCCTGCATGGCATGACTTTCCGATTGCGCCTCGTCAGCCATTTGCGACAGCGCGCGCAGACTTTCCGCCACTTCATCACGCTGCATCCCCGCCGCCGCATCGGCACCAGCATTGCGCAGGGTCATGGCGCCGATTTCCACGCCGGTACGCTGGGCCACGTCGCCCGCCTCGCGCACGATCGGCTGCAACTTATCCACAAAGCGATTGACCGCCGACGCCATGTCGCCGATCTCGTCTTTGCTGTTGATCTGCACGCGCTTGGTCAGATCGCCCTCGCCCGCCGCCAGATCATCCATCGCCGCGTTGAGCATCTTCAGGCGATTGACTACCCGATGACCGAGCACCACCGCCAGCAACAGCAATACGCCAAATCCAACCAGCGCCAGGCCCATGCCGATCCGCCAGCGTAGCGTCCCCGCGGCATCCTGCACGGTGCTCGCGGTATTAGCCTTCATCTCGGCAGCCGTGGACTGCGCCGACTGCAGGCGTGCGCGCATGGCCGTGGCGCTGTCAGCAGCCGCCCCCTTCAGGCTGTCGCCAACCAGTTGATCACTGCTGGCGATCAGTGCCGAGAAGCGTTTGTCGAGCGCCGCCAGATCAGTTTCCACCGACGCCGTCGAGACACCCATCAGCACCTTGCCGATTTCCACACCATTGGGGTTGATCGAGGCCTCGAGGTAGTAGACCGACGGATCGTTCTTCGCCGCATCCAGCACTTTATCGAGCGCACGCTCGCCTTGGCCTTTTTCCAGCAAGGCCTTGTTGATCGGGTTTTCGCGATTGAGATAACGCGTCAGGTGCTGACCGGTGGCGTCATCGTAGACCACGAACAGCACGTTGGGATTGCGCTGGGCGCGCCGGGCGAACTCGGAGAGGGTCGGTACGTCGTTATCCCACATGGCACGGGGCGCGACCGAGGCGAGCAACTGGGCCATGTCGTTGGCCGAGTCCTTGAGGTCTTTTTCCAGAGTCGTACGCAGCTGCGCCTGCTCCTCTTCCAGACGCGAAGACAGACCCGCAGTAAGACGCTGACGAGTACTGGCGGACAAGGCGTCGAGGCTCGACGTGACTTCACGCCCTGCCTGCTCCAGCTCACCCGAAAGCTTCTGGCTGTCTGCGCCCAGGCGAGTGCCGAGATCGGCTTCCAGCGCCGTGACGGTGCTTCGTGTCAGGGCGACCGCCACCAGCACTTGCACCAAAAGGGCGATACCAAGGGTAACGAACACGGGCCGCAACAAACGGCTTTGTAACAGTGAGAGAACGGCCGACACTGTGAATCCCTCTACGTCTGACGCCATTAATTTGATGGCACTCTTGTAGGAAGATTTACAGCAAAGGTCATGCCGTCCAACAGGCATAAACGACAAAGGCCCCGATTAAGGGGCCTTTGTTTTTTACATCAACGACTTATCAAGCGAACGGATGACGCAGAACGATGGTTTCGTTGCGATCCGGACCCGTCGAAATAATGTCGATCGGCGCGCCGATCAGCTCTTCAACGCGTTTGATGTAGGCACGAGCGTTAGCTGGCAGCTCTTCCAGGGTTTTGGCACCCACGGTCGATTCGGTCCAGCCCGGCACTTCTTCGTACACAGGCTGCAGGCCCACGTAGCTGTCAGCGTCGGTCGGCGCCACGGCGTTGCCTTGCGCGTCCTTGTAGCCGGTGCAGATGTTGATGGTTTCCAGGCCATCGAGGACGTCCAGCTTGGTCAGGCAGATGCCCGAGATGCTGTTCACATCGATAGCGCGACGCAGGATAACGGCGTCGAACCAGCCGCAACGACGGGCACGGCCGGTGGTCGCGCCGAACTCGTGACCCTGCTTGGCCAGGTGCGCACCCACGTCATCGAACAGCTCAGTCGGGAATGGGCCCGAACCAACGCGAGTGGTGTAAGCCTTGGTGATGCCCAGGATGTAGTCCAGGAACATCGGGCCAACGCCCGAACCGGTGGCCACGCCACCTGCGGTGGTGTTGGAACTGGTCACGTACGGGTAGGTACCGTGGTCGATGTCGAGCAACGAACCCTGGGCACCTTCGAACATGATGTCTTTGCCGGCGCGACGCAGGTCGTGCAGCTCGGCAGTCACGTCCAGCATCAGCGGCTTGAGCAGCTCAGCGTATTCCTTGCACTCGGCCAGGGTCTTTTCGAACTCGATGGCCGGCTCTTTGTAGTAACCGACCAGCATGAAGTTGTGGTAATCCACCAGTTCACGCAGCTTGTCTTCGAAGCGCGGCATGTTGAGCAGGTCGCCCACGCGCAGGCCACGACGCGCAACCTTGTCTTCGTAAGCCGGGCCGATGCCGCGACCGGTGGTACCGATCTTCAGCTCGCCACGGGCTTTTTCACGGGCCTGGTCCAGCGCCACGTGGAAGGACAGGATCAGCGGGCAGGACGGGCTGATACGCAGGCGCTCGCGCACCGGTACGCCTTTCTCTTCCAGCTTGGTGATCTCACGCAGCAAGGCGTCAGGTGCAACCACCACGCCGTTGCCGATCAGGCACTGCACGCCTTCGCGCAGCACGCCCGACGGGATCAGGTGCAAGACGGTTTTCTCGCCGTCGATCACCAGGGTGTGGCCAGCGTTGTGGCCACCTTGGTAGCGCACTACGGCGGCAGCATGTTCGGTCAGCAGATCAACGATCTTGCCTTTGCCCTCATCACCCCATTGGGTGCCCAGGACTACGACATTCTTACCCATAACACTTGTCCTCATTCGCGCAAACTTGGTGCCGGCGATGGCCGGCAGGAAAACTCAAGAAGCCAGTGGCGATACTTGCCAAAGCCCGTTCTGCTGAATCAATTGCCGGTCGCAGTCCGCATCACGGGCGGCGGCCAAAGGTTGTCCAGGCAATGCCTGAACGACACGCTGACCCTCACTGCGCAACTGGCAAACCTGCTGCCAGAGTGCCGCATCCGTACTGTCAGGCATCCAGATACCGCCAGACGGTAGCTCGATCTCAGCACGCCCCAGGGTCACCAGGGTTTTCAAATCGGTAGAGAAGCCGGTCGCCGGACGGGCACGACCGAAGTCGGCGCCGATATCGTCGTAACGACCGCCCTGAGCGATGGACTGGCCCACGCCCGGGACAAATACTGCGAACACCACACCGGTGTGGTAGTGGTAGCCGCGCAGCTCGCCCAGGTCGAAGTACAGCGGCAGCTCCGGGAAGCGCGCCGCCAGACGATCGGCGATCTCCAGCAAATCTTCCAGCGCGGCCAGCACCGGCGCCGGCGCATTGGCCAGACGCTCACGGGCGGCAGTCAGCACTTCACGGCCGCCACACAGGTCGACCAGCGCCCGCAGCATGCCGGACAGATCGGCCGGCAGGCCTTCGGTCAAGGTAATGACCTCGTCGATGGCCTTGCGTTGCAGCGCATCGAACAACTGCTGCTCGACTTCACCGGACAGACCGGCGGCGCGCGCCAGGCCACGATAGATGCCGACATGACCAAGGTCCATGTGCACGTCCGGCACATCGGCCAGTTGCAGCATGGCCAGCATCAGGCTGATCACTTCAACGTCGCTGCTCGGGCTGGCATCGCCGTACAGCTCGGCACCCAGCTGGATCGGGCTGCGCGAGGACGACAGTGCACGCGGCTGGGCATGCAGCACGCTGCCGGCATAGCACAGGCGGCTCGGGCCTTCGCGACGCAGGGTGTGCGCATCGATGCGCGCCACCTGCGGCGTGATGTCGGCACGGAAACCCATCTGCCGGCCCGACTGCGGGTCGATGACCTTGAAGGTACGCAGATCCAGATCCTGGCCCGCACCGGTCAGCAGGGATTCCAGGTACTCGATATGGGGAGTCACGACAAACTCGTAACCCCAGCTCTGGAACAGATCCAACACCTGACGACGCGCGACTTCAATGCGCGCCGCTTCCGGTGGCAGTACTTCTTCGATGCCATCTGGCAGCAGCCAGCGGTCTACCGTTGCCATTACGCCATTCCCCTTTGATCCGGGCGGCCAGCCTGCGGGCGAGCCTTGAGTGAAGCAGAAAATGACCGACTCGTTCAAAACGCACGCGCATGAACGACGCGGCGAAAGGCCTGTTACCGGCTTCGCCCATCACTTTCCTCGAAATACTCTCGGGCCATTCAACCCGATGCCTGCAACAAAAAACAGCAATCAAACGTGCAGACGCAAAAAAGCCGGGAATTTCCCGGCTGCCGCATCATACACACGTTTTCCCAAAGGATCACCCCGCCCGAGGTTTTAGCCGCCGGGCGGAGTGATTCAGGTCAACGTCGCATCAAGGCTTGGACTTTTCCAGATAACGGAAGAAGTCGCTGCTTGGGTCGAGAACCATGACGTCGGATTTGTTCGCGAAGCTTTCACGGTAGGCACGCAGGCTACGGTAGAAACCGTAGAACTCCTGATCCTGACCGTAGGCCTTGGAGTAGATCGCAGCGGCCTGGGCATCGCCATCACCGCGAATCTCTTCGGATTCACGATAGGCTTCAGCCAGCAGCACGCGGCGTTGACGATCGGCGTCGGCACGGATGCCTTCGGCCAGTTCGTTACCCTTGGCGCGGTGCTCGCGAGCTTCACGCTCACGCTCGGTGCTCATACGTTCGAACACGCTGCGGTTCACTTCCTTCGGCAGATCGATGGCCTTGACCCGGACATCGACCACTTCGATACCCAGCTCTTTTTCTGCCATCGAGTTCAGCGACGCGGTGATGTCAGCCATCAACGCATCACGCTCACCCGACACCACTTCGTGCAGGGTGCGCTTGCCGAACTGGTCACGCAGGCCCGATTCCAGGCGACGGGACAGACGCTCATCGGCGATTTGCTTGAGGCCGGAAGTCGCGGTGTAGAAGCGCTCGGCATCTTTCACGCGCCACTTGGCGTAGGCATCGACCATCACGGCTTTCTTTTCCAGGGTCAGGAAGCGCTGTGTCGGTGCATCCAGCGTCATCAGACGTGCGTCGAATTTACGCACCTGGTTAACGTAAGGCACCTTCACATGCAGACCTGGCTGAACATCGGCCTGAACCACACGACCAAATTGCAGCAACACCGCACGCTCGGTCTGAGCCACGATGTAGAAGCAGTTCCAGCCCACCAGCACCACAACAACGCCAACGATCAGGGCGATCAGCGATTTATTGCTCATCAGCGGGTCTCCCTTGTGCGTGTCTGCGGCAGATCAGTGACATGCGGCGCGACATCCGTGTTGTTGCTGGCAGCGGCCGAACCGGTCACCGGTGCATTGCTGCCCGAACTGTTCTGAATCATTTTGTCCAGCGGCAGATAAAGCAAGTTGCTCTGGCCGTTCTTGTTGCCGGTCACGAGTACCTTGCTGGTGTTGCTGAAGACTTCCTGCATGGTGTCCAGGTACAGACGCTGGCGGGTGACTTCAGGTGCCTTGCGATACTCGGCCACCAGTTTGGTGAAGCGGTCAGCCTCACCCTTGGCGCGCGAGACTGTTTCGTCGCGGTAACCGTTGGCATCCTCGAGGATGCGCTGGGCCTGACCACGGGCTTCCGGCACGACGCCGTTGGCGTAGGTTTCAGCCTGGTTGCGCGAACGCTGCTCGTCTTCACGGGCGCGGATCACGTCGTCGAAGGCTTCCTGCACTTCACGCGGGGCTGCCGCGTTCTGTACGTTGACCTGAGTGACGGTGATACCGGTGCGATAGGTATCGAGGAAGCGTTGCAGACGCTCCTTGATTTCGCTGGCCATCAATTCACGACCTTCGGTGAGCACCTGGTCCATGGCGGTCGAACCCACCACGTGACGCAGGGCGCTGTCGGTCGCATGCTGCAGGCTGATTTCCGGCTGATCGACGTTCAGCACGAAGTCCTGCAGGTTGCTGATCTTGTACTGCACGGTCAGCGGCACTTCGACGATGTTCTCGTCTTCGGTCAGCATCTGGCCCTGCTTGGTGTAGGCACGCTCACGCGTGACGTTCTCCATGTACTTCTTGTCGATCGGCGGGAAGTAGATGTTCAGGCCGGGGCCGACCGTCTCGTAGTACTTGCCGAAGCGCAGCACCACGGCTTGCTCCTGCTCGTCGACCACATAGACCGCGCTGTACAGCCAGACAGCCGCCAGCACGACGAGGCCGATGCCGAGCAGACCGCCGAAGCCGCCACCACTCCTGCCCGAACCACCGCCGTCATCACCACCGCGTTTCTTACCACCACCGAACAACCCGTTCAGGCTTTCCTGCAGCTTTCGGAAGGCCTCGTCGAGATCCGGTGGCCCCTTGCGGTCGCCGTTATTGCGGCGCTTGCCACCCCAAGGATCCTGATTATTCGAGTTGCCACCCGGCTCATTCCAAGCCATAGCGCTCTCCATCTGATAAAGCAAAGACGCACCCACGGCGCGCCGACCAATGCTACAGAATGCCTGCCGTCGCGGCACAACCGCTTTGCCAGGCTTTTATTGCAAAGTGTGTTGCTCGATGAATTCCATCGGCTGCAATCCTTCGCGGCTTACCAGTCGATTCAACTCGACCCGGGGCAAACGAACGGCCAGCAGGCAGATGCCTTCTTCGTCATGCTCTTCTTTCTGTACCGCACCGAGCTCGAAGAACTGCGCACGCAGTCGAGCGAACCGTTGTGGCAAGCGCAATGTCCCCACAAACAAATCACTGCCCAGCAACTCGGCAATCGCCTGTTCAAGCAATTCCAGACCCGTGCCATCACGCGCCGACAGCCAGACCCGCTGCGGTTTGCCATCGGCATCGCGCTGGATCTGTGGCTCAACGCCTTCAAGCAAATCGAGTTTGTTGTATACCTCGAGGATCGGCAAGTCCTGGGCTCCGATCTCGCCCAGCACCACCATCACCTGCTCGATCTGCAACATGCGATCCGGTTCGGCCGCATCGATCACGTGCAACAGCAGGTCGGAGTTGCTCGACTCTTCGAGCGTAGACCGAAATGCCTCGACCAGCTTGTGCGGCAAGTGCCGAATGAACCCTACCGTGTCAGCCAGGACAATCGGCCCCAGGTCGTCCAGTTCCAGACGGCGCAAGGTCGGGTCCAGCGTGGCGAACAACTGGTCGGCCGCGTACACCTCGGATTTGGTCACGTTATTGAACAGCGTGGATTTGCCGGCGTTGGTATAGCCCACCAGAGAAACGGTAGGGATATCCGCACGGGAGCGGCCGCGTCGCGATTGCTCGCGCTGGCTGCGTACTTTTTCCAGACGACCCTTGATCTGCCGCAGACGAACCCGCAGCAGACGCCGGTCGGTTTCGAGCTGGGTTTCACCCGGGCCACGCATGCCGATACCACCACCCTGACGCTCAAGGTGAGTCCAGCCGCGAACCAGCCGGGTGCTCATGTGGTCAAGCTGGGCCAGTTCTACCTGGAGCTTGCCTTCATGGGTACGGGCGCGCTGGGCGAAGATATCGAGGATCAGGCCGGTACGGTCGATCACGCGACACTCGAAAACACGTTCGAGGTTACGTTCCTGACTGGGCGTGAGAATGTGATTGAAAATCACCAGATCGGCCTTTTCGGCATGGACCAGGTCGCGTAATTCCTCGACCTTGCCGCTGCCAATCAGGAATTTGGCGGTTGGCCGATGACGCGGTACGTTAAAAAACGCAACGGTCTCGGCGCCCGCCGAATTAGCCAATTCCTGAAACTCCTGCGGATCTTCGCGCGCCTCAGGGTCCTGACCTTCCAAGTGAACGAGAATGACTCGCTCACCACCACCGTGGCGCTCAAAGAACAAAGGAGACTCCTATCAGGCGTTACCTGGCTCAGCGTCACCTGCATCGGATTCGGTTGCGCTAGGCAGACGAATTGGACGTACTGGCACGACTGTCGAGATAGCGTGTTTGTAAACCATCTGGCTCACGGTGTTTTTCAGCAGGATAACGAACTGGTCGAACGACTCGATCGTGCCTTGCAGTTTGATACCGTTGACCAGGTAGATGGAAACCCCAACTTTCTCTTTACGTAAAGTATTCAAGTAAGGGTCTTGTAGCGAATGCCCTTTTGACATGTGCCGCACTCCTTTAAGGATTCAATAATAAAAATAGGTAATTCAGATGGCTTTGGCCGCCACACCCCCAAGGATAGACGGCAATTGCAAGGACTCAGCTCAATATGGAGATGGTCCCAAGGTATTTCAAGGCGCGTGGCAGATTGTCGCAATCAAGACTGTCCAGCCAGTGCAGTTCTTCCCAGCTGCGCAGCCAGGTGAACTGGCGCTTGGCCAATTGACGCGTGGCAATGATGCCGCGTTCCTGCATTTCGGCTAACGACAGCTTGCCATCCAGGTAGTCCCAGACTTGGCGGTAGCCTACCGCACGTATAGACGGCAACCCGGAATGCAGGTCACTTCTTTTACGCAGGGCTACGACCTCGTCGATGAACCCCTGTTCCAGCATATTTGTGAATCTTTGTTTAATGCGCTCGTGCAGTACCTGGCGATTTGCCGGAGCAATGGCCAAGTTCGCGACAGTATAGGGCAATTGTTGCTGTCCCGAAGCGGCTGCTTCAGTACTTTGCGCAGATTGTTGCTGACGCAGGGCGGTCATGCTCTGACCGCTGACCCGATAGACCTCCAGCGCACGACTCAGGCGCTGCGGATCGTTCGGGTGAATGCGTGCCGCCGACACCGGATCGATGAGCGCCAGTTGCTCGTGCAGGGCTTGCCAGCCAAGGCGTGCAGCCTCTTCTTCGATCTGCGCACGAACCTCGGGATCCGCTGCCGGCATGTCCGCCAGACCTTCGACCAAAGCCTTGTAATAGAGCATGGTGCCGCCGACCAGCAGCGGAATTTTCCCGCGCGCGGTGATTTCAGCCATGGCTTGCAGGGCATCGCGGCGGAAATCCGCAGCCGAATAGGCTTCGGCTGGATCGAGAATATCGATCAGCCGGTGCGGAAATTCGGCCAGCAGTTCTTTCGAGGGCTTGGCGGTGCCGATGTCCATGCCGCGATAGACCAACGCCGAATCGACGCTGATCAGTTCGCACGGCAGCACCTTGGTCAGCTCGATGGCCAGGTCGGTCTTGCCCGCAGCGGTCGGGCCCATCAGGAAAATTGCTGGAGGAAGCTGGCTCATCAACGACCGCGCAGGAACAGTTTGTCCAGATCGTCCAGGCCCAGTTGGGTCCAGGTCGGTCGGCCATGGTTGCATTGACCGCTGCGCTCGGTGTTTTCCATGTCGCGCAGCAGGCCGTTCATTTCCGGCAGGGCCAGGCGCCGGTTGGCGCGGATCGCGCCGTGGCAGGCCATGGTACCGAGCAGTTCGTTCAGGTGTGCCTGAATCCGGTCGCTGGTGCCGTACTCCATCAGGTCCGACAACACGTCACCCACCAGCCGATTGGCCTCGGCCTGTTTGAGCAGGGCCGGAATCTGGCGGATCGCCAATGTTTCCGGGCCCAGACGCTGCAGTTCGAAGCCCAGTTTCTGGAACCATGCGGCATGTTCTTCGGCGCAGTCGGCTTCACGCTGACTGACCGCCAGCGACTCCGGCACCAGCAATGGCTGGCCGCTCAGGCCTTCACTGGCCATGGCGATTTTCAGGCGTTCGTACATGATCCGCTCGTGCGCGGCATGCATGTCCACCAGCACCAGCCCCTGAGCGTTCTCGGACAGGATGTAGATACCCTTGAGCTGCGCCAGTGCGTAACCGAGTGGCGGAATATCTTCTTGACCGGCCGGCAGCGCGTTGGCGTTGGCCTCGGGCAGCGGCGCGAAGAACTCGCGGTAAGCAGCTTGCGCCTCGGCGGCCGGCGGCATCGCCGACTGCGGACGTGGCGTGTACTGATACTGGTAAGCGCCGCCAGCGCTTGCAGCGGACGAGGTGTTGAACACCGGTTGCGCCTGCGGCTGCTCCAGCAGCGCGTTGGCCGCCAGACGCATTTCGCCCTGCGGGCCGAATTCACCGGCCTCGATGCCGGTAGGACGCACGACGGCAGTGGTGACCGAACCGGCCAACTGATCTTCCGGACGCACATCGCCCAGTGCGCGGTGCAACGTGCCGTAAAGGAAGTCATGCACCATGCGCCCGTCACGGAAACGCACTTCGTGCTTGGTCGGGTGCACGTTGACGTCCACCGCTGCTGGATCAACCTCGAAAAACAGCGCGAAGGTCGGATGACGACCGTTGAACAGCACATCGCGATAAGCCTGACGCACCGCGTGCGCCACCAGTTTGTCGCGCACCGCCCGGCCGTTCACAAAGAAATACTGCAAGTCCGCCTGGCTGCGGTTGAAGGTCGGCAACCCGACCCAGCCCCACAGATGCAAACCATTGCGCTCGATCTCGATCGGCAGCGCCTGCTCAAGGAAGCCCGAGCCACAAATCGCCGCCACCCGCCGGGCGCGGGCCGCATCATCGTGGGCCTCGTGCAGGCTGAGGATGGTCTTGCCGTTGTGGCGCAGATGGAAGGCTACGTCGAAACGCGCCAGCGCCAGACGCTTGATCACTTCCTGCAGGTGATCGAATTCGGTTTTTTCGGTCTTGAGAAACTTGCGCCGCGCCGGCGTGTTGAAGAACAGGTCGCGCACTTCCACCGAAGTGCCGACCGGATGCGCTGCTGGCTGAACGCGAGGCGCCATGTCACGGCCTTCAGTCTCGACCTGCCAGGCTTGATCGGCGTCGCGGGTGCGCGAGGTCAGAGTCAGGCGTGCCACGGAGCTGATCGATGCCAGCGCTTCACCACGGAAGCCCAGGCTCATCACTTGTTCGAGGTCTTCGAGATTGCGGATCTTGCTGGTGGCGTGCCGGGCCAGGGCCAGCGGCAGGTCGTCGGCGGAAATGCCGCTGCCGTCGTCACGCACCCGCAGCAGTTTGACGCCGCCCTGCTCGACATCGACGTCGATGCGCTTGGCACCAGAGTCGAGACTGTTTTCCAGCAATTCCTTGATCACCGAAGCCGGGCGCTCGACCACCTCACCGGCGGCGATCTGGTTCGCCAGCCGCGGGCTGAGCAGTTCGATGCGTGCGGCGTTCAACACCTGGTTCATTCTTTGGACGCCAGTTCGGTGCCAGGAATGGTCAGATGCTGACCGACCTTCAGCTCATCGCTGCTGAGATTGTTGGCGCTGCGCAGCGTGGCGGGCGACACCTGATAACGCACGGCGATCATCGCCAGGGTCTCACCCGGACTCACGCGGTGATCGCGCGGGCCTTGGGCGATCTTGCCGGAGTCACGCAGCCAGGCAATGTAGGTGCCCGGTGGCGGGTTCTGCTGGAAGAACTGGCGCACACCACTGCTGATCGAACGTGCCAGCGCCTGCTGATGGCTCGATGCAGAGAGCTTGTTCGCTTCGTTGGCGTTGGAGATGAAGCCGGTTTCGACCAGAATCGACGGGATGTCCGGCGATTTCAGCACCATGAACCCGGCCTGCTCCACGCGTTGTTTGTGCAACGGGGTCACGCGGCCAATGTTGGTCAGGACTTTCTGGCCGACGTTGAGGCTGGAAGTCAGCGACGCGGTCATCGAAAGGTCGAGCAACACGCCGGCGAGCATGCGGTCCTTGTCGTCGAGGCTGACGTTGCCGGCACCACCGATCAGGTCGGAACGGTTTTCGCTGTCGGCCAGCCAACGGGCGGTTTCCGACGTTGCGCCGCGATCGGACAGGGCAAACACCGAGGCGCCGAAGGCTGCCGCAGACGGCGCGGCGTCGGCGTGAATCGACACGAACAGGTCGGCGCCCTTCTTGCGGGCGATTTCGGTACGGCCGCGCAACGGGATGAAGTAATCGCCGGTCCGGGTCAGCTCGGCACGGAACCCCTTCATGCCGTTGACCTGACGCTGCAGTTCGCGGGCGATCTGCAGTACCACATCTTTCTCACGCTGACCGCGCGAGCCGGACGCACCCGGGTCTTCGCCGCCGTGGCCGGCGTCGATCACCACAATGATGTCGCGTTTGCCGGCCGGGGCCGGTGGCAGTTTGATCGCCGGTTCCGAAGGCGTCACCGGCACTGCCGGCACGGTCGCAACCGAAGGCGTCGGAGCTGGCGGCGGGGCGGCATCGGCGGCATTGTCGAACAGGTCGACCACCAGACGGTTGCCATATTGCGCGTTCGGCGCCAGCGAGAAACTTTTCGGGGTGACGGCTTTTTTCAGGTCGATGACCACCCGCAGGTCAGTCGGCGTACGCTGGGCCGAGCGCATCGCGGTGATCGGCGTGTTGGCGGTCGAAACTTTCAACGGCGCACCCAGAGTGGCGCCATTGATGTCGATCACCAGTCGATCCGGTGCGGTCAGGGTGAAGACACTGTGCTGCACCGGGCCGCTCAGGTCGAAGACCAGTCGCGTATTGTCCGGCGCCCGCCACAGGCGCACGCTGTTGACCTTTGTGTCGGCCACAGCGTTGACGGCCACTGCCATCAACATCAGTCCTGCGGCAGCCACCAACGCGCGAAAGCGCATACCTAACCCCATCATTTAATTGGATTCCAATGCCAAAGCGGCACACCAGGACTCACCACGCGCGCCCTGGGACAAAATTTTCAGCGAACGGCCGCTGTCTTGCGGGGTAATGGTAATGGTCAGGTCAGGCTTTGGCAAAAAGCCTGCACCTTTATCGGGCCACTCGATCAGGCACAGGGCATCGTCTTCGAAATAATCGCGGATACCGAGAAACTCCAGCTCCTCCGGATCGACCAGACGGTACAGGTCGAAGTGAAAGGCACGGACGTCGCCGATCTCGTAGGGCTCAACCAGAGTGAAGGTCGGACTTTTTACTGCGCCGACATGCCCAAGCCCACGAATGATGCCCCGCGACAGGGTGGTTTTACCCATGCCCAGATTGCCTTCGAGAAAAATCAGGCCATGGCCCTGAGTAACGCGGGCGATCCGTGCGCCAAAGTCGCTCATGGCCTGTTCATCGGCCAGGTACAGGGTTACTTCAGACACGGTGCATGCTCCTCCAACAACTGACGAATGGCTGGAATCAGATCACTGGCCGCCAGCCCACGGCCGAATTTACCTAGTTGCGCGCCGGCATTGGCGTGCAGCCAGACTGCGAGGCAGGCGGCATCGTAGCCGTCCATGCCCTGCGCCAGCAGCGCCCCGGTCAACCCGGCGAGCACATCGCCAAGGCCGGCAGTGGCCATGGCCGGATGGCCCTGATGACACAACGCCAGACGCCCATCGGGATGGGCGATCAGGCTGCCGGCGCCTTTCAGCACGACGACGGCTGAGTATTTTTTGCACAACGCCCGCGCGGCGGCCGGGCGATCTGCCTGCACCTCAGCGGTACTGACGCCCAACAGGCGCGCCGCCTCGCCCGGATGCGGAGTGATCACGCAATTCCCGGGCAGGCTGACAAAACCGCTCGCCAGCAGATTCAACGCGTCGGCGTCCCATACCTGCGGCAGCGGCGCATTGGCGGCAGCGGACAACAGCGCCCGGCCCCAACTCGCCTGTCCGAGACCCGGACCAACCACCAGCACCGAGATCTTTTCCAGCAGCCCCATCAACTGATTGGCCGACGATGTGCCGAGCGCCATGACTTCCGGCATCCGCGTCAGCGCGGCCGGGACATGTTCCGGACGGGTCGCCAGCGACACCATGCCGGCGCCGCTGCGCAAGGCCGCTTCGCTACTGAGCAGAATCGCCCCGCCAAAACCCTGATCGCCGCCGATCAACAGCAAATGCCCGAAGCGCCCTTTGTGCGCAGTGGGCGCACGCGGAGCCAGTCGCGGAAGATTAGCCGTCGTGAGACGCAGGACGCTGACAGGAATGTCACGGTAGATGTCGGCAGCGGCTTGCAGATCGTTAAACACCAGCGCTCCGACCTGATCCGCCGCATCACCGGTGAACAGGCCAAGCGTCAAGCCAATAAAGGTCACGGTAAGGTCGGCGTGAACCGCAACGCCAAGGACATGCCCGGTATCGGCGGACAGCCCCGAAGGAATATCCACCGCCACCACCGGCAGGCCACCGGCATTGATCGCCTTGATCGCAGCGGCATACGGCTCGCGCACATCGCCGGACAGTCCGGTGCCGAGCAAGGCATCGACGATAATGCCGCGCAGCTCGAATTGCGCGGTCCAGCCCTGCACGGCGACGCCATCGCTCAGTGCCTGCGCATAAGCCTGCGCAGCGTCGCCCTGCAAGCGTTGCGGATCACCGACGGCCAGCACCTGCACCGCCCAACCGGCCCGGTGCGCCAGCGCGGCGATCAGAAAACCATCACCGGCGTTGTTGCCATGCCCGGCCAGCACGGTCATTTCGTTCGCCGACGGCCATTGCCGCACCAATGCTCGCCAGGTCGCGTGCGCGGCGCGCTGCATCAATTCGAAGCCCGGGTTGCCCGCAGCGATCAGCCGCGCGTCGAGTGCTCGCACCTGTGCAGCGCCATACAGCGCGTCGGGTAATTGATCTTTCGTGTGCGGCATGCGTCTTCGGGCTCCGATGTCTGGCAGAATTATACGCACCTCAGCTCCGGTTTCTCTCGCCTCATGTCCGCCATCACCACAGATCTTCCCGCCCTCGCCCAATCGATCAAGGATTGGGGCCGCGAGCTGGGCTTCCAGCAAGTCGGCATCAGCGGTCTGGACCTGGCCGAGCATGAGCAGCACCTGGAGCGCTGGCTCGCCGCCGGCTACCACGGCGAAATGGATTACATGGGCGCCCACGGCAGCAAACGCTCGCATCCGGAGGAGCTGGTTCCGGGTACGTTGCGCGTGGTTTCGCTGCGTATGGACTACCTGCCCGGCGACACGCAAATGGCGCAAATGCTCGCGCAACCGGAGAAGGCCTACGTTTCGCGTTATGCCTTGGGCCGCGATTACCACAAATTGATCCGTAAACGTGTGCAGCAATTGGCCGACAAGATTCAGGCCGAGATCGGCCCGTTCGGTTTCCGTGCCTTCGTCGACAGCGCCCCGGTGCTGGAAAAAGCCATCGCCGAGCAGGCCGGGCTGGGCTGGATCGGCAAAAACACCCTGGTACTGAACCGCAAGGCCGGCAGCTATTTCTTCCTGAGCGAACTGTTCGTCGATCTGCCGCTGCCGGTGGACGAACCGCACAACACCGAGCATTGCGGGCGCTGCACCGCGTGCCTGGACATCTGCCCGACCAACGCCTTCGTCGGCCCGTATGTGCTGGACGCGCGACGGTGCATCTCGTACCTGACCATCGAACTGAAAAACGCCATTCCCGAAGACTTGCGCCCGTTGATCGGCAACCGCGTGTTCGGCTGCGACGACTGCCAGATCGTCTGCCCATGGAACCGCTTCGCCCGGCCATCCGGGGAAAGCGATTTCAAGCCGCGGCACAACCTGGACAACGCTGAACTGGCCGAGCTGTTCCTGTGGGACGAGGACAAGTTTCTCAGCAGCACCGAAGGCTCGCCGCTGCGCCGCGCCGGTTACGAGCGCTGGCTGCGCAATCTGGCGGTCGGCTTGGGCAACGCGCCGTCGAGCATTCCAGTGCTGGAAGCCTTGAAGGCGCGTCGTGACTATCCGTCAGAGCTGGTGCGTGAACACGTCGAGTGGGCACTGAAACAGCACGGTCAATTGTAGGAGCTGCCGCAGGCTGCGATCTTTTGACTTTGATTTTTAAAAGACAGGATCAAAGGATCGCAGCCTGCGGCAGCTCCTACAGAGAAATGTATTAATGCTCGTCGTTGTAGACGAACTTGGGCATTTCCCAGTGGAACCGAATCGCCAGCAGCCGCAGCAGAAAGCCGCCGAACAAGGTGATCAGGATCGCCTGCTCGCTCGGCACATTCAGATACAGACAGAACATGTAGCACCACGCGGCGGCGAACGAGACGCTGGCGTACAGTTCGCGGCGGAAGATCAGCGGGATGTCGTTGCAGAAGATGTCGCGCAGGATGCCGCCGAATACCCCGGTGATCACGCCGCTGACCGAGGCCACCAGCATGCCGTGGCCCATTTCCAGAGCGGTCATGCAGCCGATCAGGGTGAACGCCACCAGACCGACCGCATCGAGCACCAGAAACAGTGAGCGCAGGTGACGCATCCAGCGGGCGGTGAACACGGTAAGCATCGCGGCGGCCGAGGTCAGCACCAGGTATTCCGGGTGTTTGACCCATGTCAGCGGATAGTGCCCGAGCAACACGTCACGCACTGAACCGCCACCCAGCGCGGTGACGCAGGCGATCAGCACCACACCAAACCAGTCCATGCCGCGCCGTCCGGCAGACAACGCGCCAGTCATGGCTTCAGCGGTAATGGCGATCAGATAGAGCATCAGCAACATGGCGGCGGTCCTGGCAGGAAGGCGCGCAGTCTAGCCATTTCAGCGCCGCACCAGAAGGGGGCGCGCTCCGGGATGCATTTCTGACTTGAATCTTACGGGACTCTGACGCCCTCTTCGCGAGCAAGCCCGCTCCCACAGGGGGAACGCATTCCAAATTGTGGGGGCGGGCTTGCTCGCGAAGACGTCAGGGCAGACACCCCTCAATCAGAACTTGATGAAGTGCTTGCGGTAGTGCTGCAGCTCGGCGATCGACTCGCGGATGTCGTCCAGTGCCAAGTGAGTGCTGCCCTTCTTGAAGCTGTCGCGCACGTCCGGTGCCCAGCGTGCGGCCAGCTCTTTGAGCGTCGACACGTCGAGGTTGCGGTAGTGGAAGTAGCTTTCCAGCGCCTTCATGTGGGTATAAAGGAAGCGGCGGTCCTGGCAGATACTGTTGCCGCAGATCGGCGACTTGCCCTTCGGTACCCATTTCTCGAGGAAAGCGATGGTTTCGGCCTCGGCCTCGGCCATGCTGATACGGCTGTCACGCACACGCTGGGTCAGGCCCGAGTTGCCGTGGGTGCGGGTGTTCCACTCGTCCATGCGGGCGAGCACTTCGTCACTGTGGTGAATGGCGATCACCGGGCCTTCGGCCAAGGTGTTCAGGTCACTGTCGGTGACGATGGTGGCCATTTCGATGATGACGTCGTTTTCCGGATCCAGACCGGTCATTTCCAGGTCGATCCAGATCAGGTTCTGCGGGTTTTGCATATTCGGGCTCCTAGGCAATGCTGCGCAGTTTAGCCTAGGCCGATGCCCGGGCGTGCTAAACTCGCGGCCGTTTTACCTAATCGCTGCATTCTTCAGACGGAACACCCATGGCCAAACGCCAACTCAATCGTCGTCAAAACTGGCGCATCGAAAAGATTCAAGGCGAGCGCGCCGCGCGCGCCGCCAAACGCGAGTCCTCGGCGGTCGAAGCCCTCGAGGGCGGCGACCTGGGCCCCGAGCAACACGGCCTGGTGATCGCCCACTTCGGTGTGCAGGTCGAAGTCGAGGCCGTGGACGGCGAACAGGCCGGCCAGGTTTTCCGTTGCCACCTGCGCGCCAACCTGCCGGCACTGGTGACCGGTGATCGGGTAGTCTGGCGCGCCGGCAACCAGGGCATCGGGGTGATCGTCGCGCAACTGCCGCGCAGCACCGAACTCTGCCGCCCGGACAGCCGTGGCCAGCTCAAGCCAGTCGCTGCCAACGTCGACATGATCGTCATCGTCTTCGCACCGCTGCCCGAGCCGCACGCCAACCTGATCGACCGCTACCTGGTCGCCGCCGAACACGCCGGCATCCGCCCGTTGCTGCTGCTGAACAAGTTCGACCTGATCGACGAGCAGAACGCCCCGGCGCTCAACGCGCTGCTGGCGGTGTACCGCACGCTGGGTTATCCGGTGCTGGAAGTCTCCGCGCATCACGGCAACGGCATGGAACAGTTGCAGAAGCAGCTCGACGGCCGCATCAGCGTGTTCGTCGGCCAGTCCGGTGTCGGCAAGTCGTCGCTGGTCAACAGCCTGTTGCCGGAAGTCGAAACCCGTGTCGGCCCGCTGTCGGAGTTGTCCGGTCAGGGCACGCACACCACGACCACCGCGCGCCTGTTCCACTTCCCTGGCGGCGGTGAGCTGATCGACTCCCCGGGTATCCGTGAGTTCGGCCTGGGCCACGTCAGCCGCGCCGACGTCGAAGCCGGTTTCATCGAGTTCAACGACCTGCTCGGCACCTGCCGCTTCCGCGACTGCAAGCACGATCGTGAACCGGGTTGCGCCCTGCTCAAGGCCCTGGAAGATGGCCGCGTGCAGCAGCAACGGATGAACAGCTACCGCTCGATCATCGCCAGCCTGCCGGAAAACGGCTACTAAACATCTGCACCGGCAGCCCCTCGTCCGAGGGCTGCCGGATGTCGGACCACGCCTGACACATCCCCCGACCGTTTAAACGTCAGACCTTTCTGACAGGCCTGCTCGCGCCTGCCTGCAGGACATTTCTCTTTCCGCGCGCAGACCTTGCGGGCACTTTAGAGATGCCTAAATTGGGTTGTTCCTTCGCACCTTCGCGACCTTCGAGGAACCCCATGCAGACCTACCATTTGTTCATCAGCCATTCGTGGAACTACGCCCACGCCCACGACAATCTGGTGCGCCTGCTCGGCGCCAAGGCAGATTTCAGCTTCAAGAATTTTTCCGTGCCGCCGCACAACCCGATCATGGGCGCGCAGACCGACAAGCAGCTCGAGGAAGCCATCGAAAACAAGATTCGTCCGTGCTCGGCGGTGCTGATCATGGCCGGGATGTATTCGACCTACAGCAAGTGGATCAACAAGGAAATCGAGATCGCCAAACGCATGGGCAAAGTGATCATCGCAATCAAGCCGTTCGGCGCCGAGCGCATTTCCACGGTGGTACGTGAGGCGGCACACGCCGAATGCGCGTGGAACACCAACAGCATCATCGGTGCGATCCGTCAGCACACGGCGGTGTAAGCATGCGCAAGGGACTGTTTATCGGCATCAACCACTACTCGCACGTTTCGCCCTTGAGCGGTTGCTGCAACGACGCCATGGCCATGGCGTCCGTGCTGAAAACCGACGCCAACGGTGACCCCAACTTCAAGAATGTGGTGCTGACCTCGGCTGAAGACGACCTCGGCCGAGGCAAGCTCGAAGACCAGATTCGCGAGCTGTTCTCCGGCGACTGCGGCGTCGCCCTGCTGTACTTCGCCGGGCACGGCGGCTTCGACAGCGACAACGATGAAGGCATGCTCCTGCCGCAGGACTATCGCAGCGCCAAGGACGGCATCCGCATCAGCGACATTCTCAACTGGGCCGCCAAAGCCACGAAAATCAAAAACAAAGTGATCATCCTCGACTGCTGCCAGAGCGGCGCGGCCGGCGAAGTGCGCGCCTTGCGCAGCGAAAGCAGCGTGGTCGGCGAAGGCATGACCATCCTGACCGCCTGCAAAAAGGAAGAGCCGGCCCTGGAAGGTGCGCAACACGGTGTGTTCACCGGTTTGCTGTTGCAGGCCCTGCACGGCGGTGCGGCGAACATCCTCGGCAAGATCACACCGGGCAGCCTGTATTCCTTCGTCGACAACGCACTCGATGCCTGGGAGCAGCGCCCGGTGTTCAAGACCAATGTCTCGCAGTTCATCTCCCTGCGCGAAGTCTCGCCGCTGATCCCCAAGGAGATCCTGCGCAAACTGCCGGAATGGTTTGCCGAAGCCGAATCGACGTTCCGCCTCGCCCCCAGCTACGAACCCACCGAGGCCACATTCGACCCGGAGCACGGCGAAGTCTTCGCCCAACTGCAAAAGTGCAACCGCCACAGCCTGATCGAACCGGTCGACGCCGAACACATGTATTACGCGGCCATTCACTCCACTGGCTGCCGTCTCACGGCGCTCGGTGCCTATTACCGTGAACTCGCCATAAAAGGACACTTCTGATGCCCGTATTCATCAGCTACCGCCACATGGATCGCCCGCAGGCCATGGCGATCAATGCCCAATTGATGCAGGCCAACATCAAGACCTACCTCGACGTGCTCGACCCGGAATCGCAGACCACCGACGACATCACCGGGGTCATCACGCGCAACATCACCGAATGCACGCACCTGCTGGCGGTGGTGTCGGAGAAAACCGCGTTGTCGTGGTGGGTGCCGTTCGAAATCGGCGAAGCGACGATCAGCAACCGGCGGATCTGCTCGTTCCGCACCGGGCCGGCAAAGCTGCCGGAGTATCTGGACAAGTGGCCGAAGCTGAGCACGCCCACGGATGTCGATTTCTTCATCGAGGCCTATCGCAGCGAAGGCACGATCAAACGCTCGATGACGCTCGACTCGGTGACCGGCAATCAATCGACGCGCAGCGCCAACAAGATCAATGCCGAGATGTTCCATGAGGGGCTGAAGAACCGGATTCGTCGCGGGTTCTGAGGTCAATCGACAGCCACAAAAAAGCCGACATCGCTGTCGGCTTTTTTGTCGGTCACTGCTTCGGCGCGGGCGCCGGTGCGGCGGCTGGTGGAGCCGCCGGCGCTGGCGCCGCAGTCCCCGGCACTGCCGGTTTCGGTGCGGCGTCGTCGAACAGGTTCAAGCGTTCGCGCAACTCGTGCGCCGGCACCGGTTGCTGATCTGCCGGCAGCGCGTTCGGATCGACCGGCGTTGCCGGAGCGGCGCCGTTCTGACCTTCGGCGGCGGGCTTGGCCGGTTCGGCACCTTGCGAGCCTTCGATGGCGGCCTGGGCCTTCTTGGTCAGGACCACGATGTCGATGCGGCGGTTGACAGGGTTGAACGGATCTTCCTTGTCGAACAGCGCCGACGAGGCATAACCCACCACCCGCGCCACTTGCCCGTCCGGATAGCTGCCGGCAACCAGTGCACGCCGCGCGGCGTTGGCACGGTTGGCCGAGAGTTCCCAGTTGCCGAAATCGCCGGTGCCGGTGTACGGCTTGGCGTCGGTATGGCCACTGATGCTGATCTTGTTCGGCACCGCTTTGATGGTGTCAGCCATGGCCAGCAGGATGTCTTCGAAGTACGGTTTCAGGCGTGCGGAACCTGAGTCGAACATCGGCCGGTTCTCGGCGTCCATGATCTGGATACGCAAGCCGTTCGGGGTGATCTCGAACAGGATCTGGTCCTTGAACTTCTGCAGTTGCGGGTTCTCGTTGACCTTGTTCTGCAGTTCTTGCAGCAACAGTTCCAGGCGCTCTTTCTCGACCTGCTCGGCCATGCCTTCGACCTGCTCGGTGTCGACCGTGACCTTGTCCGGTTGCGGCTGCGACTTTACCTCAGGGTTGAGGGTGTTTTCCGGCGCCAGGGTCGGCGTGCCGCCCAGATCGATGATGTACGGCGTACCGCTTTCGGAGAAGCCGACCGGATCCTTGAAGTAACCGGCGATGGCGATCTTCTGCTCAGGCGTTGCGGTGGACAGCAGCCACAACACCAGGAAGAACGCCATCATCGCCGTGGCGAAGTCGGCGAAGGCGATTTTCCACGCCCCGCCGTGGTGCCCACCGGCTATGCGCTTGACGCGCTTGATGATTATCGGCTGATTATTTTCCATGGCTTAACGACCGCGAACGGCTTGTTCCAGCTCGGCAAAGCTTGGACGGTGCGCCGGGTACAGAACCTTGCGCCCGAACTCCACGGCCAGCGATGGCGGCATGCCGGAAGCCGACGCCACCAGCGAGGCCTTGATGGCTTCGTAGACGTTCAGTTCTTCCTTGGCATCGTGCGCCAGGGAGTGCGCCAACGGCCCGAAGAAACCGTAGGCCGCGAGAATACCGAAGAAGGTACCGACCAGTGCCGCACCCACGTGCAGGCCGATGGATTTCTGATCGCCCTCACCCAGCGAAGCCATGGTCACCACGATACCCAGTACCGCCGCGACGATACCGAAACCGGGCATGGCGTCAGCGATACCGTTCACCGCATGGGACGGGTGCTCGAGGTCTTCCTTGAGGCTGTAGAGTTCCATGTCGAACAGGCCTTCCAGCTCATGCGGAGCCATGTTGCCGGAGGACATGATGCGCAGGTAATCGCAGATGAACGCGGTCATGCGCTCGTCTTTGAGCACGGCCGGGTACTTGGCGAAGATCGGGCTCGCGGCAGCGTCTTCGATGTCGCCTTCGATGGCCATCATGCCTTCGCGGCGGCTCTTGTTGAGGATCTCGTAGATCAGGCCGAGCACTTCCAGATAGAACGTGTGGCTGAAACGCGAACTGAACATGCTCAGGGATTTCTTGAGCACGTGCATCGTCATGTAACCGGGGTTGGCCTGCAGGAATGCACCGAGGGCCGCACCACCGATGATCATCACCTCGAAAGGCTGGATCAGGGCGGCAATTTTGCCGTGGGAGAGCACGTATCCGCCGAGCACGCTCGCGAATACGACGATGATGCCGATAATTTTAGCCATAGGTAGGAAAGTACTTACTGAGTCGGGTTCAAGGTCATATTCGGAAGTTAAAAAATCTCTTCTTCTACTTATCGGCAAAACTGCGCCAGACTATAGCCAGTTCAGGCGAAAAGCCAATTTAGCCCATGCCGGGCGCGTCTACAGTCAGTGAAGATCTCGTCCAGACATGGCTAATGAAACGAACGTCCCACATGTAAAACCAACCACGCTCGAGGGCTGGGTCAAGCTGCTCGATGGCGTGCGCCTGCCCGTGCCGCAAGAGGCTCACGACAAGGTTTGCCGGGCGATCCGCGACAACCGCAGCTCGCTGCGCGATATCGCCGACCTGATGCAGGACAGTCCCGCGCTGGCCTTGAGCATCATCCGTGAGGCCAATCGTCACACCCTCGGCACGATGACCGCACCGGCGGAAAATCTCGAGGTGGCGATCAACCGTCTGGGCCTTGCGCGTACCGAAGAATTGCTCGCGCGTCTTCCCGTCGAACCGCAGATGCAGATCCCCAAGGCGCTGCGCCAACTGCAGATGATCAGCCAGCACGCCACACAACAGGCCAACGGTTTTTTCGCCAGTCGCCTCGCGCGGCTGTGGCAGGACATTCATTGGGGCAGCCTGTTGTTTCTCTCGCCGTTATGGCCGCTGGCGCTGACGTTTCCAGAATTGCTCGAAGAGTGGGAAGTGCGAGTTATCCACAAGGGCGAATCGGCCCCGGTCGTCGAGAAGCAACTGTTTGGCGTGCGCCTGCTGAAGATCGCCGAGGCGCTGGTCCAGGTCTGGCACCTGCCGATCTGGGTGCAGCAAGGCTATAAACTGCTGCTCAGCGAACAGCGCGAACTGGTGAAAGTCCTGCGCATCGCCCGTGACAGCGAGCATCCGCTGCGCCAGCAGAATCGCCTCGACGACGATCCGACCCTGCGCCGCTGGCTCAACCAGCCGGCCAACACCGTGTTGCTGGCCAACGGCCTGGCGCTGTCGGCGCAACAGGCCTGGGACAGTCCGCACAGCGAGCGCTGGCAGTACCTGACCAGCCTTTATCTGCAAATCTCGATGGACGAGGTGCAGCAGCAGTTGCACCAGCAAGCGGCCAACAGTGCGCGCCAGCATGCAATGCCCGATCTGTGGCACCCGGCCGTTTCATTATTATGGCCGTGGGGCACCCATCGGTTGCCGGCCGGGATGCTGCCGGCGGCCGCGCCGAGTGCCGAGGATCTGACTCAATGGCGCCGGCAATGCGCCGAACTGCTGGCCGAGCCGAGCCGCTTCACCAATGCCATGAGCCTGACCGTCGCTGCGCGTGATGCGCTGGTCGCCAGCGGCATGCGCCGGGTGATGATTCTGATGGCCGACCGCACGCAGTCCAATCTGCGGGTGCACCAGACCTTCGGTTTGCCGAAGGAAGCCGCCGCGCTGAATTTTGTCGTCAGCCAGAGCAAAGTTCTGCAACGGTTGCTCGCGCAGCAGGCACAGGTGCGGATCAACCCCGAGAACAACGCGCAATTCTCCGCGCTGCTGCCGCAAGGCCTGCGCACGCTGTTCCGCGGCGAACACCTGTTCCTGCGCTCGCTGGTCAATAACGGCCGGGTGATCATGATCGTGGTCGCCGACCAGGGCGGTGGGCCGTTCGCCGACATCACCGTGCAGGCTTTCGGCAAAACCGCGCAGTGCATCGAAAAGGCCCTGCACAGCTTTAGCAGCCGTGGCCGATGAGGCTGCGCTACAATCCCCCCCTTTGTGCTCTGGAGACCTCACATGTCTGACTTCTCTGGCTTGCCGCTCGTCATCGAACCGAGCGACCTGCTCCCTCGGCTGGATGCCAGCGAACTGATTCTGGTGGACCTGACCAGTGCCGCCCGCTATACCGAGGGCCATCTGCCAGGCGCACGCTTTGTCGATCCGAAGCGCACCCAGCTCGGCCAGCCGCCGGCGCCGGGATTGCTGCCAGCCAAGGCCGATCTGGAAGCCCTGTTCGGTGAACTGGGCCATCGCCAGGACGCGGTATACGTGGTCTATGACGACGAAGGCGGTGGCTGGGCCGGACGCTTCATCTGGTTGCTCGACGTGATCGGTCACGACAAGTACCACTACCTCGACGGCGGTCTGCCGGCGTGGCTGGAAGCGGGTATGCCGATGTCGATCCAGGTTCCGCCTGCGGTGGGCGGCCCGGTGGCGCTGACCCTGCACGACGAGCCGACGGCCACCCGCGAATACCTGCAAAGCCGTCTCGGCGCCGCCGATCTGGCGATCTGGGATGCGCGCGGACCGCTGGAGTTTTCCGGCGAGAAGGTGCTGGCCGCCAAGGGCGGACACATCCCCGGCGCGGTCAACTTCGAGTGGACCGCCGGCATGGACAAGGCGCGTCAATTGCGGATTCGCACGGATATGCCGCAGATCCTCGATGACCTCGGGATCACCAAGGACAAAGAAATCATTACCCACTGCCAGACCCATCACCGGTCGGGCTTCACTTATCTGGTGGCCAAATCCCTCGGTTATCCGCGGGTCAAGGGCTACGCCGGTTCCTGGGGCGAATGGGGCAACCACCCTGATACGCCTGTCGAGATTCAAGGTTCTAAGGACAACTAATGAAAGAGCGTCTATTTATCCTCAGCCAGTACCTGCTGCCTCACCACTTGCTGTCGCGCCTGGCCGGTTGCGTTGCCGAGTGCCGCGTGCGCTGGTTCAAGAATGCCTTCACCCAGTGGTTCGCCAAGCGTTATCAAGTGGACATGTCGCAAGCACTGGTTGAAGACCTGACCGCCTACGAGCACTTCAACGCGTTCTTCACCCGTGCCCTGAAGGACGGCGCGCGGCCACTGGATCAGACCCCGGGCGCGATCCTCAGCCCGGCCGACGGTGCCGTCAGCCAGCTCGGCCCGATCGAGCACGGTCGCGTGTTCCAGGCCAAGGGCCACAGCTTCAGCGTGCTGGAACTGCTCGGCGGTGACGCCGCCAATGCCGCGCCATTCATGGGCGGCGACTTCGCCACCATTTACCTGTCGCCGAAGGACTACCACCGCGTGCACATGCCGCTGGCCGGCACTCTGCGCGAAATGGTCTACATCCCGGGCCGGATCTTCTCGGTCAACCAGACCACTGCCGAAAACGTCCCGGAACTGTTCGCCCGCAACGAGCGCGTGGCGTGCATCTTCGACACCGAGCGCGGGCCAATGGCCGTGGTACTGGTCGGCGCGATGATCGTCGCTTCGATCGAAACCGTATGGGCCGGTCTGGTCACCCCACCGAAGCGCGAACTGAAAACCTTCCGCTACGACGAAGCCGCCCGTGCGCCGATTCATCTGGAAAAAGGCGCGGAACTGGGGCGTTTCAAACTGGGTTCGACGGCGATCGTGCTGTTTGGCCCGGATCAGGTGAAGTGGGCTGAAGAACTGGTGGCGGGTTCGCCAGTGCAGATGGGCCAGGCCCTGGCCCTGCCGACTGCCTGAGCCGGCTGATCCGCCCTTTCACACGTCTGTGAAGGGGCGGACACGACCTGGGAGGCGCCGTTACTCTATCTGCCCACGGAAGCCGATCGGCCCTTCGTTGGCGTAGGTATTGGTGCCACTGAGGTTTTTCCCTCCATCGCTGGAAGTGACGCTCAACGCGACCACGTCCTGATTGTCCCGACCACCGATCACCCACTTGCCGCCCGGATGCCATGGGGCATCATTGCCACCCCACTGGTTCTCGACGTTGTATTGATTCTGACCGGTGCGCTGCGCCTTGAAGCCAATCGGGCCTTCGCCGGCGTAAGTCATGGTGCCGGTGAAGCTTTTGCCGCCATCGCCCGACTTGATCTCAATGGCGACGACTTTCTGGTTGTCCCGCCCGCCCAACACCCAGGTTCCACCCGGATGCCACGGTGCCGAACTGCCGCCCCATTGATTTGCCACTGCATATTTAGACATGAACCTCATCTCCTTGAAGTTTCGGGAGACCTGCCCGAGGTTGACGGCAGGCCGTGCAACCGTGCGTTTCCGATCGCACGCCTGAGAGCCTAGTAGGGCTTGTCGAATGGCATCCGGCCAGCAGACCAGCGGTCAAAAAGCCTGCCGCCATCCGGCGAAACGGATCACAGCTGCTAGAGTTCTCGGAGTTGCCTATTTCGCCGCTGGAGCCCGTCACGGCATGAGTGAGTCACGCCCCCAACCCTCCCTGCGCGCCCCGATCCCGACGCAAACGCGCCTGTCGTTCTGCGAAGCCACCCCGCGCGACCTCAAGCGCTGGATCGCCGGCCTGCCCAAGGCCAACATCGGCGAAACCGCTCGCCAGTTGTACCAGGGCCTGGGCGAACTCAACCAATTGCTTACCCCCAGCGACAATCGCCTGCACCTCCTGGAGCTGCTGCGCCCCGAGGTGTATTTCGTTTGTCAGCATCTGGAGCGGCACTTCCTGCTTCAGGCGATCATGCTCGATGACCGTTCGCGCAAGATCAGCAATCTGTGCCAGGCGCTGCAAAGTCAGCTGGCCATCGGCTACAAGCAGATCGTTCTGCGCATTGCGCCCAAGTACACCAAGGATCGTGCGGCGCTGGTCAGTCAGGCGCTGCAACGGGCCGCCCATGCACTCAAGGGGCAACTGCTGCGGGCGACGCAGCTGTATAGCCCGCCGCCGGAGCATCTGTGGTTCGAGCTGCATCAGCTGTATCGCTGCGCCTGCGCATTGCAGTTGCACCAGCGCCGGGTGCCTGACGATCTGGCGAGCCTGAGCAGCGAACTGAGCCTGGAACAGACCTATATCGCCGCGTTGTTGCTGGGCAGCGCCCGTTGCAATCAATTGCGTCAGAACCAGATCGCCCGACTGGGCGAAGTGCTGGAACCGTGGAGCGCCCTGCTCAAGCTGCATCCCGGCAGGCCGGACGATGGACTGTTCGCCATCAGCGCCGAACTGGACGCCGGTCCGCGTTACCGCAGCATGTTTCGCAAAGAACAACAGGGCGCACTGCAGGGCTTCGATCCACAACCGCTGGTGAACGTGATCGAAGCGCATTTACTGCAGCAAGAGACGTCGACGCCGCTGCCCGTCCCGGCAGGACTAAGCCTCGATACCCTGCAGCATTTGCACGCGAGTTGGGGACATACCGCCGAGCGCAGCTTTCAGCGCACCATCGGTCAGGGCAGCCTGAGCGTGTGCGTGGGCATGAGCGCCCTGCACTTTTATCTGGGCGGCGAGCGCACTTTCAGCGAACTGCTGAAACATCCAGGCGCCCGCGCGGCGAACTTCAGCCGCGCCGTGGTTCAGGGCGAAAAGGACAGCTGGAGCCAGGCCTTCGACGCCGCCCCGCTGAGCGCGGCTGAGGAATTGCTGCCGTACGAGGAAATCCAGTACGAGCACTTGGGCGACGATGAAAGCAACGCCAGCAGCACTCCACACTACCCGACCTACACGTTAGCGGTGATCAACCACAGTCCCGGCGGCTATTGCCTGATGTGGCCGAGTGACGTGCCCGCCGAGTTGCAGGCCGGGGAAATGGTCGGTATTCAGGACAGCTCGAATCAGGGCTGGAGCATTGCGGTGGTGCGCTGGATTCGCCAGGTACGCGGCAGCGGGCCGCAAATGGGCATCGAGCTGGTGGCGCCACACGCCGAACCCTGTGGCTTGCAACTGGTGCGTTCGCGGGACGATCACAGCCACTATTTGCGCGGCCTGTTGCTGCCCGAGATCAGCGCCATCGACCTGCCCGCGACCTTGCTCGCCCCGCGCCTGCCGTTTCAGGAAGGCAATAAAGTGCTGATCAACACCCACGGCGAAGAACACCGCGCCGGGTTGGATCGACGGGTGGCGAGTACCCACAGTTTCAATCAGTTTGCCTATCGCTCGCTGGAAGCCGCGCAGAATGGCGGGGGCGAGGAGAATTTCGATTCGTTGTGGAAATCGCTTTGAAGCTTTAAAGAAACTGTGGCGAGGGAGCTTGCTCCCGCTGGACTGCGCAGCAGTCCCACTCTCTTGAGTTAAAGAGCGGGGCCGCTTCGCGCCCCAGCGGGAGCAAGCTCCCTCGCCACAGGGGGCCGTTTCAGGCTCAGAGTTGCCCGTCGCGATCGCGGAAGCCCAGCAGATACAGCACGCCATCCAGCCCAAGGGTGGAAATCGCCTGCTTGGCCGACTGCTTGACCAGCGGCTTGGCGCGGAACGCTACACCCAGGCCGGCAATCGCCAGCATTGGCAGGTCATTCGCGCCATCGCCGACAGCGATGGTCTGCTCCAGACACAAGCCTTCCTTGTGCGCCAGTTCCTTCAGCAGATCTGCTTTACGCTGCGCATCGACAATCGGCTCGATGGCCACGCCGGTGCACTTGCCGTCGACCACTTCCAGTTCGTTGGCGAACACGTAGTCGATGCCGAGTTTGGCCTGCAACTGCTTGGCGAAATAAGTGAAGCCGCCGGACAGGATCGCGGTCTTGTAGCCCAGGCGCTTGAGTTCGGCGAACAGGGTTTCCGCGCCTTCGGTCAGGCGCAGCGAAGCACCGATCGAGTCCAGCACGCTGACATCCAGGCCCTTGAGCAGCGCCAGGCGCTCCTTGAAGCTGGCGCGGAAATCCAGTTCGCCAGCCATCGCGCGCTCGGTGATGGCCGAGACTTGCTCACCCACGCCGGCAGCCTTGGCCAGTTCGTCGATGACTTCGGCTTCGATCAGGGTCGAGTCCATGTCGAACACCGCCAGACGCCGGTTGCGACGGAACAGCGAATCTTCCTGGAAGGCGATGTCGACATTCAGCTCCTGAGCAACGCTGAGAAATTCGGCACGCAGGGCCTGCGGATCAGCCGCTTCGCCACGCACGGAGAACTCGATGCAGCCCTTGCCCTTGTCGGCAGGCGTGTCCAGCGGCATGCGACCCGACAGACGGTCGATATGGTCGATGTTCAGGCCATATTTGGCAGTGATCGAACTGACAGCCTGCAACTGACCGGCGGTCACTTTGCGGGTCAACAGGGTGACGATGTGGCGTTTTTTGCCCTGATTGCCCACCCACTGCTGGTAATCCTCTTCGGACACCGGGGTGAAGCGCACCTGCTGCTCAAGCTCGTAGCCCTTGAACAGAATGTCCTTGAGCACGGCTTTGCCTTGCTCGGAGTCGGGAATTTCAACCAGGATGCCGAACGACAGGGTGTCGTGGATCACCGCCTGACCGATGTCGAGAATGTTCACACCACCCTGGGCCAGAACGCCGGTAATGGCCGCAGTCAGACCCGGACGGTCGACTCCCGTGATGTTAATCAGGACGATTTCGCGCAACGCGCACCCCCGCAACTGGAAAAAAACCGCATTCTACCCACTTTCAGTGACCATCGGGCACCGCGAGCGCTTTGCCGGTCTAGGGCCTGTCGCTATACTGCGCGTCAACTTCACGGACAAAAGAGCCGAGCTCAGTGAACCGGCCCACGCCAGTTAAAACCGATAACTTCTTCCTGCTGATCTTCCGTGCACTGCGCCACCGCCGTGTGCCGATTGCATTGCGCATTGCCAGCCATAACGTGATCCTGGTCGCTCTGGCCCTGGTGATCTATGCCGGGGTGATGGGCTTGCAGTTCAAGCAGGCCATGCACGAGCAGGCCGATGCGCTGGGCGAAAGCCTGACCACGCAGACTGCCACCTCTGCCACTGAACTGTTGGTGTCCAACGACATCCTCAGCCTCAACGTGCTGCTCAACAACCTGACCAAGAACAAGCTGGTGGCACACGCCGCTATCTATAGCGTGGACAACCGCATCCTCGCCGAATCCGGTCAGCGCCCCAAGCACAGCCTGCTGGGCGAAGCCGAGGGCATGTACGAGAGCAAGATCACCTTCCAGGACGTGACTGCCGGGCAACTGCGCATCAGCCTGGACATGGATCAGTTCCAGCAGCCGATGACCATCAGCCTGCAAAGCATGGGTATTCTCAGCGCGATTCTGCTGGCCCTGTCGCTGGCCCTGAGCCTGCGCATGGGTCGCTACCTGTCGACGCCGCTGCTGCAATTGCGCGTCTGGCTGCGCAACATCGACGAATACACCCCGGCCACCGACCGTCAGGACGAGATCGGCGACTTGGCGCGTCAACTGCACGCCAACTTCGCTCCGGAGCCTGCACCAAAACCCGAGCCCGAGCCGGAACCCGAGTTCGAGGAGGAGGATGAGCCAGAGTTTGAGGTACGCAATCTGCGTGACCCGAGCTTTGACGAAACCCGCCCGATGGCCGCGCAAAAGCCTGCGCCGCGCCACGTGGTCAGCACCGTTGAAGACGATGATGACGACGAAGACCCGTTTGCCGATCTGCGCGACGAGTCGCTGACCGAAGCCGCTCCAGCGGCCCCGCGTCAGGCAACCCCGAGCGTGCCGCAACACAGCGCGGTGCTGGCGATCCAGTTGGGTTCGCAAGAGCAACTGCGGCGCCTGCCGCGTGCCCGTCTGGAAGAGTTGCTGGAGCGCTATCGCGACTGCCTCGATCAGGCTGCTTCGCTGTATCAGGGCGAAATCGAAACCCTGAACGATGGCAGCACACTGATGCTGTTCCACACCGAAGACAGCGGTGATGACTACCTGACCAACGCCATCTGCTGCGGCGAGTTGCTGCGGGCGCTGGGCCATCAGTTGCAGATCGAAGTCGCCGACAGCGGCATCACCCTGCAATTGCAGTTGGGCCTGACCCTGGGCGATGACCTGTTCGGTCTGAGCCAGATCGACCTGCTGCTGACCGATTCGGCTCAGGATGCCCTGGCCCTGTCGCAACACAGCCGCAATCTGCTGCTGGTCGAGCGCAAAATCGGTGATGATGCGCTGATTCGCCAGCGTGCGCGGATCCGCCCGATCGCCAGCCCTGAGGGGGCCTGCTGTGTCGAGCGGTTGATGGAGCCTTATCCGTCGATGCTGGAGCGGCAACTGGCGCGGATGCATGAGCGCCGGGCGTAAGCCTTAGGCCAGATGCACAGAAGCCCGCAGACAAGTGATTGTCTGCGGGCTTTTTTGTAGCCTATACCGGCCCTTTCGCGAGCAAGCTCGCTCCCACAGTGGACGGTTGCTGCCACAGACCTTGTGAACACCTTCAAGACCTGTGGGAGCGAGCTTGCTCGCGAAGAGGCCCGCACTGACGGCAAAGATTTCCAGCCCCCAGACACAACAAAGCCCGCACAAGGCGGGCTTTGTTTTGACTCGAACCAGACTCAGAAGCGGAACACTTCCATATCGGTGCGAATCGGCGAAGCCATCGGAATCTTCGGTTGCTTATCGGCATCCGCCGCCGGCGCTGCCGGTTTTGGCGCCGCTTTACGCGGAGCTTCGGCCACTGGTGGCTGATTGGCCAATGGCTTGAGCGCCACAGACAACTGCTCGGCCAGACGCTGCAGCAGAATGCCCTGCGCCTGAACCTGCGAAGCCGTAGTCCCGGCGTGCAGCTCTTGCAGATGAACGATGCGGTTATCGCGCACCTGACCACGACGGTCGATCAGACGCCATTGCGCATCGAGGATCGCCGGTTGTTTCTCACCGGAGTCCAGACGCGTGATGGTCAGCAATACCTGCACATCCGGGGTAAAGCCCAACGTGGCCGGTGCCAGCACCACACGCTGGCTGTCGAGATGACCGGCCACCTGACGCATCAGCAATTGATCAATATCCGACGAAAGGCTGCCGGCCCAGCGACCGTCGGTCGAGGCTTGCAGGCTGCCGTCCGGTTGACGTTGCAGCAGGGTTTCACGTTGCAGGTAGTCGGCCACGACTACCGGACCCAACAAAACCGCCATGCCTGCGCTTTGCGCAGGCTGAACCGGACTTCCACTGTCCAGTTGATACAGCGACACCGGCTGGTGAACGCTGCAGCCCGCCAGGCCCAAAACGCCAGCGAGCAGGAAAATAAGGGGGCGCAGAGCAGTCATCATCCCGTCCAGGTGGCCGCCACAAGGCTGACCACAGTGAAAATACTCAATAAATATGAAGAACGCTCGGCCACGCCGGCGTTTGGAAAGGCCATATCATCCGTGAATATGCGTTCCGACTCCAGCGCCAAAGCGTCGATCTACGCGTTAAATCGCAGATCGAGCTCTCTAGGAGGGCGTTCTCGCCTAATTGAGGTTTTCGACGAGCAGCGCATCTACTCGCTGGAAGCCACGTGGCAGCTTATTGCCACGACGTCCGCGTTCACCCTTGTAGTGTTCGAGGTCGTCGGCCTTCAGCGACAGAGTCCGCTTGCCGGCCTGCAGCACCAAGGTGGCGCCTTCCGGAAGCACGGCGATGTCCGTGACATATTCTTCGCGGCTGGCCACGCGCTCACCGGAAATCCCGATGATCTTGTTGCCTTTGCCCTTGCCCAGCTGTGGCAGATCGCTGATTTTGAAAATCAGCAGGCGCCCTTCGGTCGTGACCGAGGCCAGCCAGTTCTGTTCACGATCGGCGACCGGACGCGGCGCGATGACTTTGGCGTTGTTCGGCAGGCTCAACAAAGCTTTACCAGCCTTGTTCTTGGCTTGCAGGTCTTCGCCTTTGACCACAAAACCGTAACCGGCGTCGGAGGCGATCACGTACAGCGCATCGTCTTCCGGCATCAGCACGCATTCGAAGGTCGCGCCCGGTGGCGGGGTCAGGCGGCCGGTCAACGGCTCGCCCTGGCCCCGGGCCGATGGCAAGGTGTGCGCGGCCACCGAGTAACTGCGGCCGGTGGAGTCGATAAACACCGCAAACTGGTTGGAACGCCCCGCCGCCGAGGTCTTGAAGCCGTCGCCAGCCTTGTACGACAGACCGGTGGCGTCGATGTCATGCCCCTTGGCCGAGCGAATCCAGCCTTTTTCCGACAGGACAACGGTGACTTTCTCGTTCGGCAGCAGATCGTGCTCGGTCAGCGCTTTGGCTTCAGCGCGCTCGACGATTGGCGAACGACGGTCATCGCCATAGGTTTCCGCGTCTTTCAGCAGCTCGGTGCGCACCAGCTTCTTCAGCTTGGCTTCGCTGCCCAGCAGGGCTTGCAGCTTGGCCTGTTCCTTGAGCAGTTCGTCCTGCTCGTCGCGCAGTTTCATCTCTTCCAGTCGCGCCAACTGCCGCAGACGGGTGTCGAGGATGTAGTCGGCCTGGATTTCGCTGAGGGCGAAACGCTCGATCAGCTTGGCTTTCGGGTGTTCCTCGGTGCGGATGATGTGGATCACTTCATCCAGGTTGAGGTAGGCGATCAACAAACCGTCCAACAGGTGCAGACGACGTTCGACCTTGTCGAGGCGGAATTGCAGGCGGCGACGCACAGTCAGCACGCGGAACTCCAGCCATTCGACCAGCAACGCACGCAGGTTTTTCAGCTGCGGTTTGCCGTCCAGACCGATGATGTTGACGTTGACCCGGTAGGTCGACTCCAGCTCGGTGCTGGCGAACAGGTGCTGCATCAGCGCTTCGTGATCGACGCGGCTGTTGACCGGAATGATCACGATACGGCACGGGTTTTCGTGGTCGGATTCGTCACGCAGGTCGGCGATCTGCGGCGCTTTCGACGGTTTGGCCTGCATCAGCGCGGCGATCTGCTCCAGCACTTTGGCCCCGGAGACCTGGTGCGGCAGCGCGGTGACGATGATGTCGCCGTCCTCGACGTGGTACACGGCGCGCATGCGCACCGAGCCCTTGCCGGTTTCGTACATTTTCAGCAGGTCGGCGCGCGGGGTGATGATTTCCGCTTCGGTCGGATAGTCCGGGCCTTGAATGTGCTCGCAGAGCTGTTCGACCGTGGCCTTCGGCTCATCGAGCAGACGCACGCAAGCGGTGGCGACTTCGCGCAGGTTGTGCGGCGGTACATCGGTGGCCATACCGACAGCGATGCCGGTGGTGCCGTTGAGCAGGATGTTCGGCAAACGTGCCGGCAACACCAGCGGTTCCTGCAAGGTGCCGTCGAAGTTCGGCCCCCAGTCAGCGGTGCCTTGGCCCAATTCGCTGAGCAGCACTTCGGAATAACGCGACAGACGGGCTTCGGTGTAACGCATGGCAGCGAAGGACTTCGGATCGTCCGGCGCACCCCAGTTGCCCTGGCCGTCGACCAGCGTGTAGCGATAGCTGAACGGCTGGGCCATCAGCACCATCGCTTCGTAGCACGCCGAATCGCCGTGCGGGTGGAACTTGCCGAGCACGTCACCGACGGTACGCGCCGATTTCTTGTGCTTGGAATCGGCGTCCAGCCCCAGTTCGCTCATGGCGTAGACAATACGCCGCTGTACCGGTTTCAGGCCGTCGCCGATATGCGGCAGGGCACGGTCCATGATCACGTACATGGAGTAGTTGAGGTAGGCATTTTCGGTGAAGTCAGCCAGCGAGCGGCGTTCTACACCGTCCAGGCTGAGATCAAGGGAGTCGCTCATGCGGGCCTCATCGGTTCGTTGTCTGGCGCAGCAGCATGGTGCCACCGCGCTGGGTAAATTCAAGTTTGTTCAGGGCGCTCATGCCGAGCAGCACCTGATCGCCATGCAGCCCCGGCGCCACCAGTGCGCGGACATCCCGCAGCACGATGTCGCCCAGTTGCAGGCGGTCGATTTTTGTACGATAGCCCTGGCTCAGGCCGTTGGCCGTGCTCAGGGTCACACCGAAACCTTCTTCCAGTTTCAAGCGTTTGGCCAGATCCGCCGGGATCGCCACATCGGTGGCGCCGGTGTCGAGCATGAACTCCACCGGTTCCCCGTTGATCTGGCCGCTGGCGACAAAATGCCCTTGGGCGTTGCCGGCCAGTTGCACTTCGATCACCCCGTCATGCTGCTCGGACGTGACCACGACGTTCGGATTCTGCTGCCGTTCTTCCCACTGGCCGAAAAACCGCGTGGCCAGAAACAGCCCCGCGCACCAGGCCAGAATCATCAACACCCGACCGGCGCGCTTGCCCGGCGGTTGCTGACTCACGGCTTGGCGCTCCAGCCACCTTCAGGCGCGGCGAAACGCCAGACGATCGGCCGAACCTCACCGTCGGCCCGCGGGCCGAAATTATTGTCGACGCCGACCCACGCACCCTCAGCGTCAACGATCAATGCTTCTTCCAACCCGAAGTTCTGCGCGTAACGGCGGTTGGCCTGCAACAGTTCAGCGGCGTACGACCAGCAGCGCTCGACCTTGGCAGTCTGCGCATCGCGCCGACAAATCTGGAAGGCGTTGCGTTCAAGGGTAAACAATTTGCCGTTGAACAACGAAAGGTCGGAAAAGTCGCGGTCGACCGCTTTGGCGTGCGGAAACTGCGGCGGCTGCATCTCCTTGCCGCCCTCGCTGAGCAGCACGCAACGACCGTCGCAATCCCACACCGTCTGCTGACGCTTGATCAGCAGCAGGCCGCGGTTTTGCCGTTCGCCGGCCAGCCACATCTGATCACCCGCCGGGTTGATCGCCAGACCTTCGAAGATCGCATTGAAATGCAGGAGCATGCCACTGGCCCGCGCTTCGCGAACCATCATCGGCGAAATCTTCAGCCAGTTGACCGGGCCGCTGACGGGCACCTGCAAGACCGCCGCGTGGCCCTCGCTGACGATGTAGCGATTGCCGGCGCTGTCGCAGCTGATGCCTTCGAAATCGAGGTCGCCACCGCGCACGAACGACGCGGCCCAATTGCGCGAGCGCAACCCCCACGGCAAACCGGTCTCCGGCACTGGCGGCACGTCGATGTGCAAGGCCTCGGCCTGCCAGACCTGATCGGCGGTATTGAGCCGGTAGATCTGATCGTCATCACGGTCCGACACCGCCCACAACTCGCTGCCACACATGGCCAGTCCCGACAGGTTGCCGCCACGCATGCCTTCGACCGGATGTTCCGAGAGCACGCGCAACTCCTGCAGCGGCTCCGCCGACACGCCCATCGCACTCAGCAGCAATGCACCCGCCAAGGCCCAGCCAAACCGCATCAGGCCAGCACCTCGGCAAGGTTGCCCTTGGATTCGAGCCAGGTCTTGCGGTCACCGGCGCGTTTCTTCGCCAGCAACATGTCCATCATTTCCGAGGTTTCGGCAAAATCATCGCCCAGCGTCAACTGCACCAGGCGCCGGGTGTTCGGGTCCATGGTGGTTTCACGCAGTTGCGGCGGGTTCATTTCACCCAGACCTTTGAATCGGGTGACCTGCGGTTTGCCGCGCTTCTTCTCGGCCACCAGACGGTCGAGAATCCCGTCGCGCTCGGCTTCGTCGAGGGCGTAGTAGATCTCTTTGCCGAGGTCGATGCGGTACAGCGGCGGCATCGCCACGTAGACGTGACCGGCATCCACCAGCGGGCGGAAGTGCTGGACGAACAACGCGCACAGCAGCGTGGCGATGTGCAGACCGTCGGAGTCGGCGTCGGCGAGGATGCAGATCTTGCCGTAGCGCAGCTGGCTCATGTCTGCGGCGCCCGGATCGACCCCGATCGCTACGGCGATGTTGTGCACTTCCTGGCTGGCGAGCACTTCGCTGCCATCGACTTCCCAGGTGTTGAGGATCTTGCCGCGCAACGGCAGGATCGCCTGGAATTCCTTGTCCCGCGCTTGCTTGGCGGAACCACCGGCGGAGTCACCCTCGACCAGGAACAGCTCGGAACGCATCGGGTCCTGACCCGCGCAGTCAGCCAGTTTGCCCGGCAGCGCAGGGCCTTGGGTAACGCGCTTACGCTCGACCTTTTTGCTCGCCTTGAGGCGGCGACCGGCGTTGTTGATTGCCAGTTCGGCCAGCGCCAGACCGGTTTCCGGGTTGGCGTTGAGCCACAGACTGAACGCGTCCTTGACCACACCGGAGACAAACGCCGCCGCTTCACGGGACGACAGGCGCTCTTTGGTCTGGCCGGAAAATTGCGGTTCCTGCATCTTCATCGACAGCACGAAAGCGATGCGTTCCCAGACGTCTTCCGGCGCCAGCTTCACGCCGCGCGGCAGCAGGCTGCGGAATTCGCAGAACTCGCGCATCGCATCCAGCAGGCCCTGACGCAGACCGTTGACGTGGGTACCGCCCTGCGCCGTCGGGATCAGGTTGACGTAGCTTTCCTGCACCGCGTCGCCACCTTCCGGCAGCCACAGCAGCGCCCAATCGACCGCTTCCTTGTTACCGGCGAGGCTGCCACAGAACGGCTCGTCCGGCAGGCGCTCGAATTCGCTGACCGCGTCCACCAGATAGGAGCGCAGACCGTCTTCGTAATGCCACTCGACTTTCTCGCCGGTGCCTTTGTCTTCGAAGCTGACCAGCAGCCCCGGGCACAGCACAGCCTTGGCCTTGAGCACGTGCTTGAGGCGGCTGATGGAGAATTTCGGTGAATCGAAGTATTTCGGATCCGGCGCGAAGTACACGCTGGTCCCGGTGTTGCGCTTGCCGACGGTGCCGACGATTTCCAGTTCGGTGGCCTTGAAGCCATCGGCGAAGGTCATCTGGTATTCGTTGCCGTCACGTTTTACCCGTACCCGGACTTCGGTCGACAAGGCGTTGACCACGGAAATACCCACCCCGTGCAGACCGCCGGAGAACTGGTAGTTCTTGTTGGAAAACTTGCCGCCCGCATGCAGCTTGGTGAGGATCAGCTCGACCCCCGACACACCCTCTTCCGGGTGGATGTCGACCGGCATGCCGCGACCGTCGTCGCTGACTTCCAGCGAGTGATCGGCGTGCAGAATGACCTGCACCGATTTGGCGTGGCCGGCCAGGGCTTCGTCGACACTGTTGTCGATGACTTCCTGGGCGAGGTGGTTCGGCCGACTGGTGTCGGTGTACATGCCGGGGCGTTTACGCACCGGGTCGAGGCCCGAGAGGACTTCGATGGCGTCGGCGTTATAAGAGCTAGCGCTGGGAGTGGCCATAGGGTCTCGTCGTCAGTGATTCAATGAAAAAGGGGCAAGACTTCACAGTGCGGTGAAATCGATTGCCTGATACAAATCGGCGCCAATGCCGGCAAAACTCAGCAACGCCGGCAACTGCCCGGCAAAACCCTGGAAACCATGGTCGCCGCCGGCCTGAATGCGCAGAGCACAGGCCCGGTAATACTGCTGGGCGAGGCGATAATCCAGTGTTTCATCGCCGGTCTGCAACCACACCTGATAACGCTGTGCATCCACGGGCGCCGGCACTTCCAGCTCGGCCAGGGCCGTCACATGGTCGCGGGTCAATTCCCAGGTCTCATCGGTATACAGGTTTTTCTGCGTGCCCAGGTATCCGTCGAACATCCGGTGCGGGCTGACCGCCGGGTTGACCAGCAGGGCTTTCAAGCCGTGGCGCTCAGCCAGGTGAGTCGCATAGTAGCCGCCGAGCGAGCTTCCCACCAGCAACGGCCGGCCCAGCTCGGCAATCGCCTGCTGCAACTGACCGATGGCTTCACGCGGATGGTGATGCAGCGCCGGGACACGCAATTGGTCGCTCAAACCCAGCCGCTCCATTACCTCGACCAGCTGACAGGCCTTTTTCGAAGCCGGGGCGCTGTTGAAACCGTGGATATAGAGGATCGAACCGGACATTTGAGCTCCCTGAGTGTCGGCGAAAGATAGCGGAGTTTACAGGGAGAAAGCCCCTCACCCTAGCCCTCTCCCGGAGGGAGAGGGGACTGAATGGGGGATATTCAAGAGCTACACCGACTTGAGCGAGTTTCAGCGAATCCATAATCGACACATTCTTTCAGGTCGATGGATAACGCCAGACACCTCGGTCAGCTCCCTCTCCCTCCGGGAGAGGGCTGGGGTGAGGGGCTCTTGATCGAAATCAGTAGCCTTCGGAGCCGTAATCGACGGTGAATTGGAAGTCGGTAACGCGCTCGACACCGGTTTCCAGCCGTCCATCCGGCAACAGCCGCAACCAGCGATATCCCGGCGCCTGCTCGCCCACCTTGAAGTCTTCACTCCCCGGTTCGAACTGAATGCAGGTCGAAGGCGAGGCCATCAGCCGAACGCCGTTGCGCTCGCGGTCGAATTCCTGATGCACATGCCCCCAGAGCACTGCGCGGGCCTGCGGAAAACGATCCAGCACCGCGAAAAACGCTTCCGGGTTACGCAAGCCGATCGGCTCCGCCCACGCGCAACCGATCGGCACCGGATGATGGTGGAAACACACCAGATGATGGCGCTGCGGGGCTTCGCTCAGCGAACGTGCGAGCAGCTGCAACTGATCGTCCTGCAGATAACCCGGCACAGAACCCGGTACCGCCGAATCGAGCAAGGTCACCCGCCAGTTACCAATGTCCACCACCGATTCCAGCAATGCGCTTTGCTCCGCGGCCTCGGCCATGATTCGCGGCTCATCGTGATTGCCGGGAATCCAGCGCGCCGGCGCATCGATCTGCGCGGTCATCTGGCGAAACTGTTGATATGAGTCCAGCGTGCCGTCCTGGGAAATATCCCCGGTGGCCAGAATCAGGTCGATCCGCGGTTGCTGCCTGAGCACCTGTTCGATGACCTTCTGCAGGCTCTCGCGGGTGTTCATGCCCAGCAGCGTGCCGTCCGCCTCGGCGAACAGATGACTGTCGGATAACTGCACCAGCAACGCCGGATCGGCGGTGGTCAATGTGGATACGCTCGGCAAGGCGTTCTCCCAGGGCAAAAGCACGGAATCGGTTGAGTGCCGCAATTATGCTGGGGGATGACACAAAGAGGAAACCGACGAACCGGACGCAGTTCACAACTAGCGTACGACTTCGTACTCGTGCCCCAGGGCCAGACAATGGCTCAGCCATTCCCCCAGGAACAGATTGAGCTGGGCCTTTTCATCCGGCTGATGCATCGCGGCGTTCGGGTAAGGATAGATGCCGCGAAAGCGTCGTGCATGTTCGGCGCTGATTACCTCGGCCATGCGCGCGTCGTGGTAGACCTGCACTTCCAGCTGCGGCACCGGCAGCCACGGCAGACTGTGCTCCTGACGCACCTGCAAGGTGGTGGTGTACGGACAGGTCTGCAGCACTTCGAGGGCCAGCACGCCGAGCATCTGCTCGCCCTGGGTCACGGCGATCCGCCGCGCCTCGGGGTCGTTGCGCATATCCGGCACCAGTCGCATCAGGCGCGCGTAGTTGGCCTCGCAGGCGGCTTGCAGCCCCGCGAGGTCGACTCGATAACGATCGCGCAGCTTGTTTACGACCATAACCCCCTCACTTCGGCGCGGTTCAGCGCCAGCCATTGCAAGGCGATGATGCTCGCCGCGTTGGCAATGCGTCCGTCACGGACGGCCTGCAAGGCATCTTCGAACGCCCAGACCGTGACGCGGATATCTTCTGCTTCTTCCTCCAGCCCATGCAGGCCGCCTACGCCGTCGGTGCTGCAGTGCCCCAGGTACAAATGCACGAATTCATTGCTGCCGCCCGGCGACGGAAAATACTTGGTCATCGGCCACAAGGACTTGATGTCCAGTCCAGCTTCCTCCTGCGCCTCGCGGTGAGCAACTTCTTCCGGCACTTCAGCCTTGTCGATCAGACCGGCGACCAGTTCGACCAGCCACGGGTTGTCGGTCTTGCCCATGGCGCCGACGCGAAACTGCTCGAGCAGCACAACTTCATCGCGCTGCGGATCGTAGGGCAGCAGGCACACGGCATCGTGACGCACGAAGACTTCGCGGTTGATCTCGCGGCTCATGCCGCCGGCGAACAGCTCATGGCGCAGGTGCAAACGGTCGAGCTTGTAGAAGCCCTCGTAGCAGCGCTCGCGCTTTACAACATCGACGGTGGCCGGAGTGGCGTTGGCAAAATCAGTCATGAGCATCCTCTCTACTGCAAATCCGATTCGAGGTTGCTTTGGGTGACCGGCAACCTCGACTTCGCGCCATCCTAACGCGCCCGCGATGATTGATGCAGCCCCTTTACCGTCAGCGGGATGGACGGTGGAGGCGAAACCCACTCTAATTAGCTTAGTGGCGAACTGACTGCCTCGACGAGAGTCGAAGCGGATAACTTTTTGCCTTCCTCTGTTTCACAAAGGACGCCCATGTCGCTCTTCAAAATTGCCTCCGTGGCCGCCATCGCCCTGACTCTTGGCGCATGCTCGAGCCTGTTCCAGCCCAGCTACCGCACGCCGCTGGAAACCACCCGCGATGCGTCGGAAACCCTGAAACCCGGCTGTTCCGGCCCGGACTGCCCACTGGTAAACATCGATACCCTGCGCTTCCCGGCTGAGCCGGCACTGGATGGCATCATTGAAAAGCGTCTGCTGCAAATGACCCGCAGCGAGCCGAATGCGCCGGTGGCACCAACGCTGGCCGCCTATCGTGATCAGTTCCTGCGCACCGCCGACCCACACTACGGCAGCTATTTGCAGGCCAAGGTACGTGAGCAGCATGACGGCTTGGTGATCATCGAGTTGTCGAGCTACCTCGACACCGGTGGCGCTCATGACACACCGGGGCGCGGCTTCATCAACTATTCGCGTCAGCAGCACAAAGTGCTGAGCCTGTCGGACATGTTGCTGCCGGGTCAGGAAGAAATGTTCTGGAAAGCCGCACAGGTGGTGCACAACAGCTGGCTGATCAACACCAGGCTCGATCAGGAGCCGGAGTTCGTGAAGAATTGGCCATTCGTGAAAACCCCGAACGTGGCCCTGACAACCGGCGGCGTGGTGCTCAAGTACAACGTGAGCACCATCGCGCCTTACGCGCTGGGCCTGATCGAAATGACGATCCCTTACTCGCGCCTGAACGGCATCCTCAAGCCCGAGCTGTTTCCGGGCCGTAGCTGAAGGCTCGGCCGAGCACCAGCTGTAGCAGCCCTGCCAGCACCAGCGCCGGCAGGGTCGCGCCGACATCCGGATACAGATTCGCCAGCAAGTGGTAGGTGCTGATACCGCCCAGCCACGCCAACAGCGCCGGCCAGCGCAACGCGGCCGCAGCGACCTGACCCCGGCGCTTGCGCAGGATGAAGTGATCGACCAGCACCACGCCGAACAGCGGCGCAAACACCGAGCCGATCAGCAGCAGGAAGTTCTGGTACTGCGCCAGTGGCGCCAGCAGCGCGATCAGGGTGCAGAGCACGCCGATGGCCAAGGCCAGATGCTCGACTTTCAAACGCAACAGAATCCCGCTCGACACCGCCGCCGAGTGAATGTCGGCGAAGGCGTTTTCCGACTCGTCCAACAGAATCAGCAACAGCGGAATCCCCAGGCCAGCACCGGCCAAAGCCAACAGCAACGCGTTGACTTCACCGCTCGGCGCGAACGCCAGGGTGTAGGCCACGCCGAGGCTCATCAACCAGAAATTGCCGATGAAGAAACCGATCGCGGTGCCACCAAATACGTTCTTCGCGCGCTTGCCGAAACGCGAGTAGTCGGCGATCAGCGGCAGCCACGACAGTGGCATCGCGATGGCAATGTCGAAGCCCACGGCGAAGGGCATCGAACCGTCCCCGGTACGCGCCCAAAGCGCAGCCAGATCGGCCTTGGCAAACAGGTTCCAGGTCAGCCAGATGCAGGCCGCGAGGATCAGCCAGATGCCCCATTTGCGCAGGATCTTGCGCACGAACGTCAGCGGCCCGCTGACGGCGAGCAGGGTCGCCAGCGCACCAAAGCACAAGGTCCAGAGCATCGGGCTGGCCCACAGCGAACCTTCGCTGAACGCACGGGTGCCGAGCAGGCTGGCGGCGTCACGCATGACGATGATTTCGAACGAGCCCCAACCGATCAGTTGCAGCAGGTTGAGCAGCGCCGGCAGGCCCGCGCCTTTGCTGCCGAGGCTGAGTTTCAGCGCGGCCATCGACGACAGGCCGGTGTCGCTACCGATCACCCCGACTGCTGCCAGCAATAGCACGCCGACCAGGGTGCCGAGAAAAATCGCCAGCAGTGAACCGGACAGGCCCAGACCGGGCGCCAGCAAGGCACCGGTCTGCAACACCATCAGGCCGATGCCGAGGGAAAACCACAGGGAAAACAGATCGCGACCGCCGAATACCCGCTTGTCGGCGGGTACGGCGAGGTCGGGGGAATAAGTGCTGGGTTGAATGCTCAAGGGTGTTATCTCGGAGGAGTATTTTTGTCATTGAGATCCTTGGCGCCTGTTCTGACGCCTTCGCGAGCAAGCCCGCTCCCACACTGGATCTCCCGTGAACACAAGTTTTGTGAACAACTGGATTCAGAATGTGGGAGCGGGCTTGCTCGCGAAGAGGCCAGCACAGACACCGCAGACTTCAGGTCAGATCAAACCTTCTTGTACAGCTGACTGCCTTCCTTCTTGAACCGCTCGGCCTGTTCCGCGAGGCCTTGGGCGACATCCACGTCGACCGCGTCGATCCGCTGGTTGGCCGCGTACTCGCGGACTTCCTGAGTGATCTTCATCGAGCAGAATTTCGGCCCGCACATCGAACAGAAGTGCGCGACCTTGGCCGAGTCCTTCGGCAGGGTTTCATCGTGATACGAACGGGCAGTGTCCGGGTCGAGACCGAGGTTGAACTGGTCTTCCCAACGGAATTCGAAACGCGCCTTGCTCAAGGCGTTGTCACGAATCTGCGCGCCCGGATGGCCCTTGGCAAGGTCGGCGGCATGGGCGGCGATCTTGTAGGTGATGATCCCGGTTTTCACGTCATCCTTGTTCGGCAGGCCGAGGTGTTCCTTCGGCGTCACGTAGCAGAGCATCGCGCAACCGAACCAGCCGATCATCGCCGCACCGATACCCGAGGTGATGTGGTCGTAACCCGGAGCGATGTCGGTGGTCAGCGGGCCGAGGGTGTAGAACGGCGCCTCGTCGCAGCACTCCAGCTGCTTGTCCATGTTCTCTTTGATCAACTGCATCGGCACATGGCCCGGGCCTTCGATCATGCACTGCACGTCGTGTTTCCAGGCGATCTTGGTCAACTCGCCGAGGGTCTCCAGTTCGCCGAATTGCGCTTCGTCGTTGGCGTCGGCAATCGAGCCCGGACGCAGGCCATCGCCCAGCGAGAAGCTGACGTCGTAGGCCTTCATGATTTCGCAGATTTCGTCGAAGTGGGTGTAGAGGAAGTTCTCTTTGTGGTGCGCCAGGCACCACTTGGCCATGATCGAACCACCACGGGAAACGATGCCGGTCACACGCTTGGCGGTCAGCGGCACGTAGCGCAACAGCACGCCGGCGTGGATGGTGAAGTAGTCGACGCCCTGCTCGGCCTGTTCGATCAGCGTGTCGCGGAACAGCTCCCAGGTCAGGTCTTCAGCGACGCCGTTGACCTTCTCCAGCGCCTGATAGATCGGCACGGTACCGATCGGCACCGGCGAGTTGCGGATGATCCACTCGCGGGTTTCGTGAATGTGTTTGCCGGTGGACAAGTCCATCACGGTATCCGAACCCCAGCGAATGCCCCAGGTCAGTTTCGCCACTTCTTCTTCGATGGACGAACCCAGGGCGCTGTTGCCGATGTTGCCGTTGATCTTCACCAGGAAGTTACGGCCGATGATCATCGGCTCCAGCTCGACGTGGTTGATGTTGGCCGGAATGATCGCGCGGCCACGGGCGATTTCTTCACGGACGAACTCGGGGGTGATTTCTTTCGGGATGCTCGCACCGAAGCTGTGACCGGCGTGCTGCTGGGTCATCAGGCCAGCGGCGCGGGCCTCTTGCAGCTTCATGTTTTCGCGGATGGCGACGTATTCCATCTCGGCGGTGATGATGCCTTTGCGCGCGTAGTGCATCTGGCTGACGTTGGCCCCGGCCTTGGCCCGGCGCGGGTTGTTGACGTGAGCGAAACGCAGTTTGGTCAGCTCCGGGTCAGCGAGGCGTTCCTGACCGAAGTTCGAGCTCAAGCCTGGCAGACGCTCGGTGTCGCCACGGTCGTCGATCCACGCCGAACGCACGTCGCCCAGACCTTTGCGCACATCGATCACCACGTTCGGATCGGTGTACGGGCCCGAGGTGTCATAGACGGTGACCGGCGCGTTGATTTCGCCACCGAAGTCAGTCGGGGTCACATCCAGGGTGATTTCGCGCATCGGCACGCGGATGTCCGGGCGCGAGCCCTGAACGTAGACTTTCTGCGAACGAGTGAAGGGTTGAACGGACTGTTCATCGACCTTGGCCGAGTCACTCAGGTTGATCGCGTTTTTTGATTTTGTCGTCATCACGGGCTCTCCAGACAGCATCCAGCAGTGGATTGTCGGAGCAGAACCTGAAAGGCACGGACGCACCAGGACTGGTGCTGTGCATCGTCGTCGAGCGTTCGATTGTCGAACAATTTCCCGGACGAAGCACAAGAGGACTCGCCGGGTGACGAGAAATCTTGTTCCCTACGCAGGCGCTAACCTGATCAGGTTCAACGGGATCCGAAATTATTCGATCTCAGCCTCATAGCAAGGCACCCCGACAAGAACCCGGCCAGTCTAGACACAACCGGCAAAGAACGCCAACACCGCAGCAAACACCTTGATGAATGGCGTAATTAGCGGGACTTGCAGGATTGTTGCCGCACGTTTGCACAACTACACTCGCTGTGCCTTGCGCGCCTTGACGCTGCCGGGGCCGCGCCGTAGCCTTGGCGCGCACATTATTTTCATAATATTTTTTGCTAGGGATCGCCTCATGCTGCGCAAACTTTCACTGGCTCTTGCCGTGTCTTGTGCGTCCAACGCAATGGCCTGGGCAGCAGAAGCGCCCTTGTCGACCAAGACCGATCTGGTCAGCGTCTATCAGGAAGCGGTCGACAACAACGCCGATCTGGCCGCCGCCCGCGCCCAGTACGGTGCACAGAAAGAAGTGGTGCCACAGGCCCGCGCCGGCTTGCTGCCCAACTTGTCTGGTGGCGCCGAAGTGGCGGACGTGCGCACCTCGATCGACCAGCCTTCGGCCATTGCCAATCGCAGCGCGCATTCCTATCAGGCGACCCTGGCCCAGCCATTGTTCCGCGCTGATCGCTGGTTCCAGTACCAGGCCGCCAAGGACGTCAACGAACAGGCCGCCCTGCAACTCTCGGCCACCGAGCAGAACCTGATCCTGCAATCGGCGGAAAGCTACTTCAACGTGCTGCGCAGTCAGGACAACCTGGCTTCGACCAAGGCTGAAGAAGCCGCGTTCAAGCGTCAGCTTGACCAGTCCAACGAGCGCTTCGATGTCGGCCTGTCGGACAAGACCGACGTGCTGCAATCGCAGGCCAGCTACGACACCGCGCGCGCCAACCGCATCGTCGCTCAGCGTCAGGTGGATGATGCGTTCGAAGCGCTGATCACCCTGACCAACCGTCAGTACAACTCGATTCAGGGCATCGTTCACACGCTGCCGATCCTGCCGCCGACGCCAAACGACGCCAAGGCCTGGGTCGACACCGCAGGCAAACAGAACCTCAATCTGCTGGCGAGCAACTTTGCGGTCAGCTCCGCCGAACAGACCCTCAAACAGCGCAAGGCCGGTCACCTGCCGACCCTCGATGCCGTGGCCAAATACGAAAAGGGTGACAACGACGCCCTCGGCTTCGCCAACCCGAACGCCTTCGGTACTCCGTACGGTGGCAACGTCGAGCAAAGCACCCTGGCCCTGCAACTGAACATTCCGATCTACAGCGGCGGGCTGACCAGCTCGCAAGTGCGCCAGTCCTATGCGCAGCTGGATCAGAGTGAGCAACAGCGCGAATCCCTGCGCCGGCAAGTGGTGGAAAACACCCGCAACCTGCATCGCGCGGTGAACACCGATGTCGAGCAGGTGCAGGCGCGCCGCCAGTCGATCATCTCCAACCAGAGTGCGGTGGAAGCCACGGAAATCGGTTATCAGGTCGGTACGCGCAACATCGTCGACGTGCTCGATGCGCAGCGTCAGCTGTACACCTCGGTGCGCAACTACAACAACACCCGCTACGACTACATCCTCGACAACCTGCGTTTGAAGCAGGCAGCGGGAACGTTGAATCCGGGTGATTTGCAGGACCTGGCGCGCTATCTGAAGCCCGACTACAACCCGGACAAGGACTTCCTCCCGCCGGATCTGGCCAAGGCAGCGGAAGCACAGCTCAAGGCGCGCCCGTAAACAGCAAACAAGACACCTGTGGCGAGGGAGCTTGCTCCCGCTCGGCTGCGCAGCAGTCGTAAACCTGGCAACTCGATGTATCAGGGCTTGGGGCAGCTGCGCTGCCCAACGGGAGCAAGCTCCCTCGCCACAGGGGTTGAGTGCAAATCAGCGAATCAACCTGCCCAGCCCATCCAGCAACCGCTGCAACGCCCCCTGATTACGGCGCATCACCGCCAGCCCGGCCTCGGCCATGCGTTGCGCATCGCGGGGTAATTCGAACAGGCGCTGCACTGCCACCGCCAGCCCTTCGGCGTCATCCACTTCGGCCAACGCCCCGGCTTCGCGCAATTGCGCGGCGATGTCGAGGAAGTTGAACAGGTGCGGGCCACTGATCACCGGTTTGGCCAGTGCCGCCGGCTCCAGCAGATTGTGCCCACCGTTCGGCACCAGGCTGCCGCCAACGAAAGCGCTGTCAGCCAACGCGTAGAGAAACAGCAACTCGCCCATGGTGTCGCCGAGCAGCACTGAAGTGTTCGCCTCGACATTGGCACCACTCGAACGGCGCACCGTGGCCAAGCCTTCACGCTGGCACAGCTCGAACACCGAGTTGAAGCGTTCGGGATGGCGCGGCACCAGAATCAGCAGCGCATTCGGGTAGTTCGCCAGCAGCCGACGATGGGCGTCGAGCACGACCTCGTCTTCGCCTTCGTGGGTGCTGGCGGCGATCCATACCGGGCGCTCCAGCGCTTGCCACTGTCCGCGCAGCTCAGCGGCACGTTGCAGCAGTTGCGGGTCGATGGTCAGGTCGAACTTGATCGAGCCGGTGACTTCAACCGTCTGCGGGCGCGCGCCCAGATCCCGGAACCGTTGGGCTTCAGCCTCGGTCTGCACCGCAAAAAAACTCATTTCAGCGAGCATCGGCGCGGTCAGTTTGCTGAAGCGGCCATAGCCTCGGGCCGAGCGCTCGGACAATCGCCCGTTGGCCAATGCCACTGGAATCCCGCGCTTGGCGCACTGATGGATGTGGTTGGGCCACAGTTCGGTTTCCATGATCACCGCCAGTTTCGGTTTGGCGTGATCAAGAAAACGCGCCGCTGCGCACGGCAAGTCATAGGGCAGATAGCAATGCTGGATGCGCGGCTCGTTGGCGAACAGTGCCTGAATCCGTTCCGATCCGGTCGGGGTCATGCAGGTCACGGTGATCGGCAGCTGTGGATAACGTTGCAGCAAGGCGCGAATCATCGGCGCAGCGGCGATGCTTTCGCCCACCGACACTGCGTGCACCCAGATCCCGCCGGGTTGCAGTGGTGGCATCCCGTAGGAGAAGCGCTCGCCAATCCGTTTGGCATATGCCGGGGCCTTGCGCGAGCGCAGCCACAGCCGAATCGCCACCAATGGCAGCCCCAGGTAAAACAGCACGGTGTAGAGAGTTCTATTCATGGCGGCGGAGTTTATCGACTTTTGTCGCCAATCGCCCGCAAGTGCACGGCAAAACGTTCGGCCAGCCAGCGCGCCGCAGGCCCCAGGGGTTCATCCCGGCGCCAGACCAGTTCCACCACCAAGGCCGGCGGGGTCCATTCGCTGTCCAGTTCAACCATCAAACCCTGATAGGCCGAGTACTGCACCACATGCCGGGGCAGCCACGCCCAACCGAGATCGCGCACCAGCCATTCGGCCATCACGTAAAAACTGTCGGCGCGCCACACTTGCGGGCTGGCCGGTTCGTTGCCGGGGTAGACGCTGGTCTGCGTCGACATCAGCAATTGCCGATGCTGCGCCAGTTGCTGGCAGGTGACGTAGGACTGCGTCGCCAGCGGATGGTTGATCCCGCAGACGGTGACCATTTCCACCCGGCCCAGTACCCGTCGTTCCAGCGCTTCGGGGATTTCATCGTGATAGAACAGCAGACCCAGATCGGCGCGACGCTCGACCAGTTTGCGTGCGACTTCACCCTGGGCGGCGCTGGTCAGTTGCACTTCGAGACTGGGAAATTGCTCGGCCAGCGCATCGAAGCTTTCCACCAGTGCCTGATAGGGCATCGCTTCATCCTGAGCCACGCGCAACTGCGCTTCCTGGCCGCGCATCATCGCCATCGCCCGACCGTTCAGCCGCGCGCATTGACGCAACACTTCGCGCGCCTCTTCGACCAGTGCTTCCCCCGCTTCGGTAAGCCGGGGCTGGCGACCACTGCTACGCTCGAACAGGCTGACACCCAAATCGTCCTCCAACATGGCGATGGCGCTGCTGATCGCCGACTGCGCCTTGCGCTGCTGGCGCGCCACGGCGGAGAACGAGCGTTGCTCGGCGACGCTGACGAAGGCGCGCAGTTGATCGAGATTCCACTGGGTATTCATGCTGCGGCCCATCTTGAAAACAGATAGGTAATGACTTTACCCCATCTGGCGAGCGACTAGAATGCTGCCTCAGCAAGCAACGTTTTACATGAGGATCTACACATGAACGCCTACGCCTTCCTGGCTATCGCCATCTGCGCCGAAGTGATCGCCACCGTTTCGATGAAAGCGGTCAAAGGCTTGAGCACCCCGCTGCCGCTGATTCTGGTCATCGTCGGCTACGGGATCGCTTTCTGGATGCTGACTCTGGTGGTGCGCACCGTGCCGGTGGGTGTTGCCTACGCCGTGTGGGCCGGTATGGGCATCGTGATGGTCAGCGTCGCGGCGCTGTTCATTTATGGGCAGAAGCTGGACGTGCCAGCAATGCTCGGAATGGCGTTGATCGTGCTCGGTGTGGTGGTCATCCAGCTGTTCTCGAAAACTGCCGGTCACTGATTTGCAGTAACGCACATCCCCTGTGGGAGCGGGCTTGCTCGCGAATGCGCTGTATCAGACAACATTTCTGTTAACTGACACAGCGCATTCGCGAGCAAGCCCGCTCCCACATTTGGTTTTGCATCTGCCCTGTTGATCATCGACAAATCCCCCTCTTTCCCGAGTCTGTATACTGCGCCCTCGTCTTGAACACTGAGGTCGCTGCATGCCATCCGTTATTTCCACCGACGTTCTGATTGTCGGCGCTGGTGTCGCCGGCCTCTGGCTGAATGCGCGTCTGCGCCGCCAGGGTTTTTCGACCGTGCTGGTGGAAAGCGCCAGCCTCGGCGGCGGACAGAGTGTGAAGTCCCAGGGCATCATCCACGGCGGCGCCAAGTATGCGTTGCACGGTGCGCTGACCGGTGCCTCGGAAGCCATCGCCGACATGCCGCGCCGCTGGCGTGAAGCGCTGGCCGGCAACGGCGAGCTGGATCTGTCCGGCGTGCGCCTGCTGTCCGAAGCGCATTACCTGTGGTCACCCGGCACCCTCGCCGGCAATCTCACCAGTTTCTTCGCCAGTAAAGCCGTGCGTGGCCGGGTCGATCAGGTCAAGGGCGAGCAACTGCCGCCCGCGTTGCAAGACAAACGCTTCAAGGGCAAGGTCTACCGCCTCGCCGAGTTGGTGGTCGACGTGCCAAGCCTGATTCAGCGCCTGGCCGATCTGGCCGGTGACGGTCTGCTCGCCGGACAAACCATCGAGCCGCTGCTGGAAGCGGGTGTACTGGTCGGCCTGAAGGTCGACGGCCGCGAGATTCGCGCCCAGCGCATCGTCCTCAGTGCCGGTGCCGGTACCGCCCGATTGCTGGAAGACCTGGGCCTGACCCAACCGGCGATGCAACGTCGGCCGCTGCACATGATCATCGCCAAGGGCCCGAGCCTGAAGCCGTTGTACGCCCATTGTCTGGGCGGTGGCACCAAGCCGCGCATCACCGTCACCACTCACCCGGCCGCTGATGGCAACTGGGTCTGGTATCTGGGCGGCGACATTGCCGAAAGCGATGGCGTGGCCCGCGAGCCGGCCGAGCAAATCGCCACCGCGCAGAAAGAACTCGGCCAGTTGCTGCCATGGATCGACCTGAGCCAGGTGCAATGGGCGACCTTGCGCGTGGATCGCGCCGAGCCGCTGCAAACTGGCTTGAGCCGTCCGGACAACGCCTTCCTCGCCGAGCAGGGTCGCCTGCTGGTGGGCTGGCCGACCAAACTGGCACTGGCGCCAGACTTCGCCGACCGGGTCATCGCCTCTCTGGAACGCGACGGCATCCAGCCGCAACCGACCGAGCCGTTGCCGGCATTGCCAAAACCACCGATGGGCGTACCGGCCTGGGAGCAATTGTTGCCATGAGCGTCCCTACCCTGCACGAACTGCATCGCCCACTGGGCAGCACCGGTCTGATGGTTTCACCGCTGGGCCTGGGCACGGTCAAGCTTGGCCGCGACCAGGGTGTGAAATACCCCAACGGCTTTCAGATCCCCGACGATGACGCGGCACGCATGCTGCTCAATCAGGCCAAAGGGCTGGGCATCAACCTGATCGACACCGCGCCGGCCTACGGGCGCAGCGAAGAACGCCTCGGCCCGCTGTTGCGCGGCCAACGGCAGGACTGGGTGATCGTCAGCAAGGTCGGCGAAGAGTTTGCCGACGGCCTGTCGCGCCATGACTTCAGTGCGGCGCATACGCGGATGTCGGTCGAGCGCAGCCTGCAACGTCTTGAAACCGATTTTATCGACCTGGTGCTGGTGCACTCCGACGGCAACGACATGGCCATCCTTGACCACGAAGAGGTCTACGCCACCCTCGCCGCACTCAAGGCCGAGGGCAAGATTCGTGGCTTCGGCTTCTCCGGCAAAACGGTCGAGGGCGGACTCAAGGCGCTGGAGCAAGGGGACTGCGCGATGGTCACCTACAATCTGAACGAACAGAACGAGAAGGCAGTCATTGACTATGCTGCTGCCCACGGCAAAGCCATTCTGGTGAAAAAAGCCCTGGCCAGCGGCCATGTGTGCCTGAGTCCGGGCGTGGATCCGGTGCGCGCCAGCTTCGAGTTGTTGTTCCAACAGCCCGGCGTGGCCAGTGCTATTGTCGGCACGATCAATCCGCTGCACCTCGCCCACAACGTTGCGACCGTTGCCCAGGTCCTTCGTGGTCACTGACGCCGCCCCGCGGCCTTAAGCAGGAGCCGACATGCCGCGCACGCTCATCAGAAAGAACCCGAGCAACTTCAAGACACTGCCGCTGTTCGTCGAGGCCACGCCCGAAGGCCTGACGTATCAGAGCGTCGGCATGCCGCTGAATTTCGCCCAGACCCTGCAACGGCGCAAACCGGTGAGCGTGGCGGATGCCGAGCGCTTCGCGGTGGAGCTGGCCAACCTAGGGGTCTCGGTGCGCCTGACCCTGCATTGGCAGAATCGCGATTACTGGGTGCTGGTGCGCCAGCGTCGGCAGGATCGTGGCGATGTGGTGCTCAAGCTGATTTCCGGTTACGTGCCTGCTCAAGAACTGAACATCCCGTTGCACACGGCGATTCAGGAAATCGCCGAAGAGTGTCTGCTGGAAACCCCGGAAGGCTGGCTCGGCGGACGCTTCAACGACACTTGGCTACCCGCACCCTACTCGTCCGCCCTGCATTACCGCGAGGCCCTGCCATTTCGCCTGACGCCACACTCCGGTTCGGCGCGGCCGGTGCGCTGCGCCAATCTGCAATTGCTCGAACGGCCACGGGCCTACGTGCATCTGCCGACCGCATCGCTGCAACTGATCTATGACTTACGCCTGGAGGTGCCCAAGGAAGTCAAATCCTTGAGCCTGTTTCACGTCGATGAGCGACTGGAAGGCGATCAGCTTGTCGCGCGACTGGACCGCAAGCGCCCCGATCTGTACCTGATGCCGTTGCAGGACGGCGAACCGCTGGCCGAGCTGTATACCTTGAAGAAAGGTCAGCTGTCTCCGGCAGGCACACGCGGTCTGTATCTGGCCGAAAGCTTCGCCAGACAGGATGGCTGGCTGGTGCGTGACGAGCGGATTCGCTGGAAGGACTGGCTCGTGGCGCAGGGGCTGGCGACGCCAAAAGCACCCCGCACCAGTCTCAGACAATTGAGCCTCAAGGCACTGAAGCTGGTCGGTCTGGTTAAACGTCGCCAGAGCAAATAGCGTTTAGCGTCGACGGTCCATGAACGTGCGCAACGTGGCGAACCAGTGAAAGTAGCGATTCTCGCGTTTGCCCATGCCCCGCTTGGGCGAAAACGACTCCTCGGCAAACGCACCATTGATCCGCACGCGTGACGCCTGGGTCGGCAGCGTGCAGACCTTGGCATCTGCCCGCTGCATGGCAAACTTGAGCAGGCGCTCGGAATGCAGCTTCCTGCCCGTCTCCTTGCAGAAGTCGAAGATGCGCTCGATTCTTTTGCCATATGCCCTGTAAGTGTCGCGCCCACAGACGGCAAAGCGGTCGTTCAGCCCGCCCCACCACTGCCAGTCAGGTATGTAGACGTTATGTCGACGGGCATCGGGCTGATTGAACATGTAGGCCGGCAACGGCGTGTGAAAGAAATTGTCCGGGCGCACGAACACCACGAAATCCGGGTTGAACGCCTCAATCATCGTGGTCACGGTGTGCAGCGAATTGAGCTGATAAATCAGGTTGCGCAGCGAGGCGTAATCGTCATTCCAAGTGTCGCCGAGGGTTTTTACCCGTTCGAAATCCCAGCGCTCCAGCACGCCGTCGGTGGCGGTGATGCCGCCCTTCATCGACTCGAAAGGTCGATAGTTGTCAGCCGCAAGCTCACCCTGCTCGCCGGACCTTGCGTTGCTGACCTCGCCAACCTGATACAGATGGTAGAAACACTGCACATTGCAGTCGGCTGGCAATTGCGCCAGAACGTTTTGCTCGATGGAAGGGAAACAGATGTCCGAGTTCCTTGGAATCCCGAAAAACGCCACCGCAATGTTCAACACTCGACCACACCTTTTATAAGTAAAACCAACCGCGAGCCCGCTCCGCGAATGTCGCATTGTTTAGCGACGGCGGAACCACCGCTGCCACCAGGGACGCGGCAACAGCGGCACGGTGATCACGTCTGATTGCAGCAGCCATTGCCGCTCATAGTCCCAGGCATGGCCGCTCCACAGTTTGCCCGCTTCGTTGGAGAAACCGAGCGTCATGAGCTGGTAGTTGTAATCGCCCTGCCCGCGCAACCAGTCCAGCAGCACCAGCGCATTGAATCCCGTGGACGGCCCTACAAAGCGCTTGCCGCCTGGACGCTCCACCGGATAATTCCACAAGGGCGGCAGCGGAATACGCTCCCAGAAAAGGGCGACGCCCGGGATCGGACACATCGCCCCGGTGGCGCCCACCAGCAGGGTGAAACACCGTCCACCCTGCTCGATCAGCCGCTGCACCTCCGGGCCGGGAGGGAGGCCGAAGAAGTAGGCGTCCGGCGCATTGAAACCATGAACAAACAGGTTGACGCTCTGCGGGTTGAGCAAAGACGCTTTGACGCAGGTATTGAAACTGACCACCACATCATCGGCGTTGATGGCCAATCGGTCGACGTCGGCCTGGGTGATGGCTGGGTTGTTGGCTATAAGTAGCACCCGTGGTGCTCGACGCAGACAGTCGATCAAGGCGTGCGGCAATGCCTGAGTCACTGATTGATGGCCGCCTGGCAGTGCATCCAGCGCCATGGGCGCAACGGTTCGTGGCGCTTGATGCTCCATCATTTAAGCCGGCACCTTCATCCCATAGCGTAACTTGACCCATAGCCGCGAAAATGCCGAGGGTGGTTGCCACGGACGCATTTCGCGCTGGATTTCGGCAGCGAGGGTTCGCCCGACACGGGCAAAGGAGTAGCGGTCTTCGGCAAATGCCTGGCCATTGCGGGCAATGCGATCGGCGAGCTGCGGATTGCTTTGCAGGAGCCGGATCTTCTCCACGGCCTCGTCTTCGCTGCGATAGAACACCGTGTTGTGCATGTCCTCGAAGCCCAGCAGACGGTCCTCTTCTCCCTGACTCCACGCCAGCAGCACACAACCGCACGCCATTGCCTCGAAGTTCTTGATCATGAACTCATTCATGCCGATGTCGGCACTGACGAAGATTCTGATGCGATTGAGCGTTTCCAGGTATTCAGCGCCGGAATTGGTGCGTGTCACCAGCAACCCGGTGCGCTGCGAAAGCGATTCCAGCAGTGCTTTGCGCAGTGCGTACTCGGTGCTTTTCAGACTGCCGAGAAAACCCAGTGGAATGTCGCGCTCGGTGCCGGTATTACGCAGCATCTGCTCGTCATAGCCCTTGGATACAAACACCGTATCAATGCCTTCAGCCTGCATCTTGCGGGCGACCACCGCCCCGGACACCAACGCCCGGCACGCGGGAAGTCGCTTGTACAGCCGTGAATACACGCCGCGGTACTTACTCTGGGGCATGTAGTTCTGGTACGCGTCGTGTTCGAGGAAGATCAGGCCGGGAATGCATTTGAGCACCCGCAACTGACGCACGACGCGTTTGACTCGCGTGAAAATCACAACACGATCGAAAGTCTGATACTCCACAGATGCCAGGAACGGTCCCAGGTTCATCTGCTGCTGCTTGCTCAAACGGTAGACGACGCATTCATCGCAGTTCTGCTGCACGATTTCGTACAACCGGTCCAGAATGACTCGCTGCTCGTCCATAACCAGGAGCATGACTTTCATAAATTAAATTACCGGGTGACAAAAGCTGGCGCGCGCAACGGTATTTGGCCCCAGCTTTGATGGAACGAATGAATCCCCATGACAACGTGCGCTCCCGCACGGTTCAAAACACTCATGACTCTTCACATCAACGACTGCGAATCTTTTCGACAATCGCCGTAGTCGAACTGTTTTCCACCAGCCCGAGTACTTTTACGGTGCCGCCGTAAGCGCTCACGATGTCGGCACCGACCACTTGGTCGATTCCGTAATCCCCACCTTTGACCAGTACGTCCGGCTTGACCTCGCGCAACAGGTTTTCCGGGGTACCTTCCGGGAAGCTGATAACCCAGTCGACGGCGCCCAGACCAGCGAGTACCGCCATGCGCCGGTCAACGCTGTTGATCGGTCGCCCAGGCCCTTTCAGCCGGCTGACCGAGGCGTCATCGTTGACTGCTACGATCAGGCGATCGCCCTGAGCCCGCGCCTGCTCCAGATAAGTCACGTGACCCGCATGGAGAATATCGAAACACCCGTTGGTAAAGACGATTTTCTCGTTATGCGCCCGAGCGTCGTCGACTGCCAGCAGCAACTGTTCAATACCCAGTACACCGCGTTCGGAACCTTCTTCGCGCTGAATCGCGCGGCGCAGCTCCGGCGCACTGATCGCCGCCGTACCCAGTTTGCCAACGACAATACCCGCCGCCAGGTTGGCCAGCGCGACCGCGTGAGGCAGCTCTTCACCGGCAGCAATCGCCGCCGCCAGGGTGGAAATCACCGTATCACCAGCGCCGGTCACATCGAACACCTCACGGGCGCGAGCCGGCAAGTGTAGCGCCGGATGATCAGGGCGCAACAATGTCATCCCGTGCTCACCACGGGTCACCAGAAGTGCACCTAACTCCAGGTCGTGCATCAGGGCTGCGCCCTTGCTCACCAGTTCGTGCTCATCGGCGCAACCGCCGACGATGGCTTCGAATTCGCTGAGGTTCGGCGTGATCAGACTGGCGCCACGGTAGATCGAAAAATCCTTGCCCTTGGGATCGGCCAGCACCGGAATGCCTTTGGCACGAGCCGCCTGAATCAAGGCCTGATGATTCTTCAGTGCGCCTTTGCCGTAGTCCGACAGCACCAGCACCTTGATGCCTTCGAGCAGATCATCGACCTGCGAAGCCAGGGCCAGCGCATCGGTGGCAAACGGTTCTTCGAAGTCGATACGCAGCAATTGCTGGTGCCGGCTCATGACCCGCAGCTTGACGATGGTCGGCTGATGCGCAATGCGCTGGAACAGGGCACGCACGCCCGCGCCCTTGAGACTGTTGCTCAGGCTGTCGGCGGCTTCGTCATCACCGGTCACACCGACCAGTGACGCCGGCGCGCCCAGCGCGGCAATGTTCAAGGCAACGTTGGCAGCACCGCCCGGGCGGTCTTCGATTTGCTCGACTTTTACGACCGGAACCGGTGCCTCAGGGGAAATCCGTGAGGTTCCACCATGCCAGTAACGGTCGAGCATGACATCGCCGACCACCAAGACTGGGGCTTGATCGAATCGCGGCATGGACAACTTCATGGAGCAACCCACATACAAAATGAACAGGGGCGCGATATTAACACAGGGTTGGCGCAGGCTTGTGTGCAGGCTGCAACAGTATGAAACAGCTATAGGCCTTGCTGGCTCTTTTGAACACTTGCCAGCCCTCGACAAGCGTCAAAGTTCTTCGAGGAACCCAAGTCAGCGCGGCGCGCGGAATTTATTCGGTCTGGACAAGGAAGATGAAAATCTCGATACCAGATAAAACGGGAGACCAGTATTCCGGGCAAAGCCCCGAACAATGATCTCCCGCCAGATTTGAAGTGGGTTCAGGCGATATCTTCGGCCGGAGCGTCGAGCCCCATGGCGTTCAGACGAGCGTAATAACCGTTTTGTGCCAGCAGTTCGTCGTGGGTGCCGCGTTCGACGATTCGCCCCTGATCCATGACCAGAATCAGATCGGCTTTCTCGATGGTCGAGAGACGGTGCGCAATCACCAGTGTGGTGCGCCCCTTCATCACTTGGTCCAGTGCCGCCTGAATGTGCCGCTCGGATTCGGTGTCGAGTGCCGAGGTGGCTTCGTCGAGAATCAGCAGCGGCGCGTTTTTGAGCAGTGCACGGGCTATAGCCAGGCGCTGGCGCTGACCACCGGACAGCAGCACGCCGTTCTCGCCGACCTGAGTGTCGAGGCCTTCGGGCAGTTGCGATATGAAATCCATCGCGTAGGCATCACGCGCGGCTTTCTCGATGTCTTCGCGCGGCGCACCAGCCAGATCGCCATAGGCAATGTTGTTGGCCACGGTGTCGCTGAACAACGTCACGTGCTGCGTGACCTGGGCAATATGACGGCGCAGGTTCAGCAACTTGTACTGTTCGACTTCCACACCATCGATAAGGATTTCGCCTTTGTTGTGGTGGTAGAAGCGAGGAATCAGGTTGGCCAGCGTCGACTTGCCGCTGCCCGAACGACCGACCAGTGCCACCATCTGCCCTGGCTGGACCGAGAAGCTGATATCGTCCAGCACCTGACGTTCGGTGCCAGGATAGGTGAAGCTCAGATTGCGCACATCCAGGCGACCGGTGACCGAGTCGCGCTCGACGGTACCGGTATCGACTTCCGGCTCGACATCCAGTTGTTCGAAGATGCTCTCGGCACCGGCCACGCCTTTCTGGATGGTCGAGCTGACTTCGGACAATTGACGAATCGGCTTGGGCAACAGGCCCGCGAGGGTAATGTAGGCAACCATGTCGCCGGCCGAAGCATCGCCGCGCAAATACAGCACGAGGAACATCAACACGGCCATCGCGGTGTAGATCACCAGTTGCAGCATCGGCGTGTAGATGGCACCGGTGCGGGTCATGCGCAGTTGCTTGTCGGTGTTGCTCTGGCTGGCCTTGAGGAAGCGTTTTTCCTCGTAGACTTCGCCGCCGAAGCTGCGGACTACACGATAGCCCTGAATGGTTTCCGAGGCCACGTGCGTGACGTCGCCCATGGCCAATTGGATCTTCTTGCTCTGCTTGCGGAATTTCTTGCTGGCGGTTCGCACCATCACGGCGATCAGCGGCAGGATCGCCACCATCACCAGGGTCAGCTTCCAGTTCATGAACAGCAGCGAGGCAAACAGGAAGATCACCGTCATGCCTTCACGGATTACGACCTTGATCGCATCGGTTGCCGCCCCCGTGACCATGGTCACGTTGAAAGTGATGCGCGAAATCAGGTGACCGGAGTTATGTTTGTCGAAGTAGCGGTTGGGCAGTACGAGCAGGTTGTTGAACAACTGCACCCGCAAGTCATGCACCAGGCCGAGGGAAACCTTGGCCAGAAAATAGTTGCCCAGATAAGATCCCAGCCCTTGCCATGCGGCGATCAGGATGATCAGCAGCGGCACGGCCTGCAGCAGTTGCAGGTCACGCAGGTACGGCACCGAGGGGAACAGCACCGCTTCAGGGTTGGACAGGCCGTCGACAAAATACTTGAGGATGTAGCCAAGCATCGGCTGGGTCGAAGCGAAAATCAGAAAGCCGACGATGCTGATCAGGAACAGACTGATGTACGGCCGGACATAGCCGAGCAGGCGGAAGTAGATTTTCAAGCTCGATGGGCTTGCGGCGGGACTGGAGTCGGTCATATCACGCGAAAGTCGATAAAAAGGACGCTGACTTTAGCACAGCTTCTTCTGGGTTCTGGCAATCGGCGAAAGGCTGTTATTGTTAAGCATCTTTTTCAGCATCAAATAGCCATCACTCGAATGGTCGATCAACTTCAGGATTGAATCTCACAGCATGCAACTTCGCAGCTTCAGCAGTACGTCCAATCGAATCTTCGATTTCATTTGCCTCTGGATTCTTCCAGTTGGCTACCTTTTGCTCCTGTGCGCATTGTTCTTTTTGCCCGGACGCAGCTCACTGCACAAAATCTATTACGGCCTGTTCAGCATTCCAGCGCTGTTTGCACTGTGCCTGCGCCCAAGGGAGCTGAAGGAACTGCTGCGCGAGCCCATCATCATTGCCGTCCTCATATTCGTCGCCTGGGCGCTGCTCAGTGTGGTTTGGGGCCCCGAAGGCGAATCCTTCGGCAGCACAATCAAACCGCCGTTGCACACGTTGATGCTGTTTGCCGGGAGCTATCTGCTGGTGCGCTATCGCAGCGACATCCTGCAACCCTTGATGTTCGCCGCCGCACTGGTCGCACTGATTGCGACGATCTTTTTTCTGTTCACGTTCGCCCGGGAGTATGCACCGGGCATGCGCCTGATCGGTGGCGGCGCGTTCGATAACCCGCTGCTCAGCTCGCACTTGTTCGGGTTCTTCTGCACTTACTGGCTGGCCGTGACCATGACCTGCAAGCGCCGCCAGTTAATGTGGCTGAGCGTCCCGGCGATGGCGATCATGTTCATGGCGGTGATCGGCACCGGCTCCCGCACCCCGCTGGTCGCCCTGACCCTGGCAGCGTTGTGGCTGTGCTTCATCTGCTGGAATCGGCGTTCGCTGGGCATGCTGGGGGCGCTGCTGGTCAGCGGTGTTGCCGTGGTGACCGTGTTCTCACACATGATCCTGGAACGTGGCGATTCCTTCCGGCTCGAAATCTGGCAAAAAGTGCTGCACATGATTGCCGAGCATCCGTGGATCGGTCATGGCTACAGCGCCGAACTGAGCGTCGATCCAGGCATCGGGGTGAGCTTTGAGGAGCCGCACAGTTTTGTCCTGGGCGTTCTTTATTACGTCGGCATCCTCGGCTTGCTGCCCTGGCTGTTCTTTCTGGCCTGGGGGCTGCTGAGCAGTTGGCGTCAGCGTGTGCAGCCGCTGCTGATCCTTGCTTCGACCTGGCTGGTGTTCGGCATCGGTGCCGGCCTGACCGAAGGGGGCGGGATCATCTCGCGGCCCAAGGAACACTGGTTCCTGCTGTGGATCCCGCTGGCCCTGATCGCCGCCTTGAGCATCAACCAGCGCGCGCGGCGCCTGCTGACATTGCCCGTGCAGACACTCTCGGCAACTGAGCTTCAGCGGCTGGGTGCGGACGCCCAAGTGATCGAAGAGGATGGCCTGGGGCCCAAGGTCCTGCGCCTGAATGACGGTACCTTTCTCAAGCTGTTCCGACGCCGGCGCTGGTACACCTCAGGCAGTTTCAACCCGTACTCCGAACGCTTCGCCGTCAATAGCGAACAGTTGCGCCAGAGGGGGATTCCCACCCCGCAGGTACTCAATCTGTATCGACTGGAGGACCGCAGCAGCGCTGTGCACTACGCGCCATTGCCGGGGCATACCCTGCGCCAGGTACTGCAGAGCATCACCGCGCCGGCCGTTCGCCAGGCATTGGTGGAACGCTTCGGCAGGTTCATGGCACAACTGCATGACAAGGGCGTGTACTTCCGCTCCCTGCATCTGGGCAACGTGCTGGTGCTGGAGGACGGAGAGTTCGGCTTGATCGATCTGGCGGACCTGTACGTCTACCCGAGCGCCTTGAGCAACTCGCTACGCCAGCGCAATTTACGCCACATGCAACGCTACACCGTGGACAAGCGCTGGTTGTTCGAGGATCACCTTGATGCGCTGCTGACGGGTTATGCCGTGACGGCATCGCCATCCGCTGTGGATAAATTGCGCAGGCAAGTACTGGCCGGCGACCCAGCGACCCCTGCACTGAAATAGTCGTTGGCTGGTCGTGTTCCGAACAGCCGAACACGACCTAAGCCGCTCGCCAATGGCGGGCGGCGAGGCTCAGCTTTTTTCCAGGGGAGAAAAGTACATCCGCGCCAGACCGCGCCAGGTTTTCTTGTTCCAGGCCTTGAACGGAATCTGCGCCAGCAGCTCTCTGGCGAATTGGCGATCGCGATTGGAGACTTTGAGGAACATCGAGCTGAGAAACCGGTAGCGCACGAAGTCGTACAGCGGATGCTCGCTGAATAATGCGTAGGTGCGCAGGATGTTTTCAGTCATGAAGCGGTTGTTCTTGTACGAGTTGGTGGCGTGCTTGCGGTAGCGCGCCATCACCACATTCAAACCGTCGATGAAGTACCCGGCGTGGGTCACCTTCAGCTCGATGTACAGGTCTTCAAGACGAATCGTCGGATCGAACCCCCCGACCTTGTCCAGCGCTTCGCGCCGAATCATCAGCGTCGGCGCCGGCGGATACGGCTTGCGTTCCAGGAACATGTCATCGAAATCGAGGCGGCGAAAAGGCACATCGCGACGCTGACGCTTTTCTGGATAAAGGCTACCGTCAGCGTGCATCAGCTCGATATTGCCGGCACAGATCCCGACCTCGGGCTTGCCGTCCATGTGTGCAACCTGAATCGCGATCCGCTCCGGATACATGATGTCATCGGAGCCGAACGGCACGATCAGGCTGCCCTTTGCACGGGCGATAGCGCCGTTGAGGGTATTGGTCAGGCCCTGATTCTGTTGCACACGAAAATCGAAACCGTACTGCGCCTGCAACGCGCTGATGCGCTCGACGCTGTCGTCCTTCGAACCGTCATCGATCACCAGCAGCTCAATGTTCTTGTAGCTCTGGTTGAGGACGCTGAGGATGCTTTCCTCGATGTACGGACCATGGTTGTACGAGGCGATGATCACCGTGACGAGGGGTTGAGCTTCGCTCATGTGTTTTTCAGCGCTCACGGCTGTTCCTTGCGGGCCTGTTCGAGGCCAGAGTCGATCAGGTCCAGGTATTCCTGGCGGAACACCTCGATGTCGTGTTGTTCCTGCAGATAGCGGTAGGCTTGTTCGCCCTTGGCCTTGAGTTCATCGTCCGACAGCGCGAGATAGGTATCCAGTGCGGCGACCAGACTCGGCACGTCCTTGGGCGTGATCGCCAGACCACCGGCACCTTCGATCAGCGGCAACATCGCCGGCACGTTCGAGGCAATCACCGGCAGGTGCCCGCTCATGCCCTCAAGCAACGCCAGGCCCAGGCCTTCGGCCAGCGATGGCATGGTCCAGATGTCGAACGCGCGCACGTATTGCAGAGCGTTTTCCTTGAAACCCAGCAGGTGTGCTCGACCGCTCAGGCCCAGTTGCTCGATCTCGGCCGCCAGCGGCGCTTGCAGGCGTCCGGCACCGATGATTGCCAGTTGAGTGTTCGGGTATTTGTCTTTCAGCGCGGCAAAGGCCTGCAGCAGATAGGTGTGCCCCTTGACCGACACCAGCCGCCCCAATGCGCCGATCAATCGGACATTCGGGTCGAGGCCCAACAACTCGCGAGCTTTTTCGCGGCTGTGTTGCAAGCCCTCGGCCTGCTCGATATCAATCGCGTTGGTAATGGCGTAAGTGTTCTGGTCGGTGAAGCCGCAGTCGCAATCGAGCAGGTACTGTTTGACCGCGGGCGACACACCGACGAAGCGCCAGTGCCGATCGATCAGGCGCTGGGTCTGCCGACGCCGGTAGAAGCGATCGTATTCGCCGAAACCGTGGGAGATGCCAATGCACAGCGGCACCTTCAACCAGCGGTTGAGCGCGAGCATCATGTTCACCGGTTTGAAGCGATTGCAGATCACCACGTCGAACTTTTCCCGGCGACAGAACTTGTACAACTGCCACATCGCCCGCAGGCGCATGCCCTTGAGCGACTTGTCGGAAAACTCGAAGTACACCGAATGGTCGGCGCGGCTCACCGGCTCGCCCGGTCCCGGTTTGCCGCGCAGGAAAGCGGCGGTAATCTCATAGCGCTCGCTCGGCAATGCCTTGACGATCTGTTCGGCGAGGTCGGCAAAGTCATGGGCTTTGACGTTGTAGTCGGGTTGCAGCTGCAACACCTTGAACCGTTGACTCATGACTCTCCCCGCTGGACGCCTGTCTCACCGTGCTTCAGTAGCCAGAACAACTCCTGGCGCCTGACGGCTTTTCGAAAAAATTCGTTTTCGCCGTATACCGACGAGGCCCGACCGGCCAACACGCGCTGGATCACCCGGCGCAGGCGACGCTTGAACGGTGCCGGCGGCTGCAAGTCATGCATCATGCCCAGCGCCATGGCCTTGTCGCGTTGCAACTCGATGGACAGCGGCAGGCACAGCGGCTGCATCGGCACTGCCGAATCGAAGGCCGGCGGCAAAGCGATGCCCTGCCCGGTGCTGCCCATCGGCCAACGGTCGTTGTCATGCAGATGGTTGGCGTAGCCGAGCAGCGTCGGCTGCCAGTCGAGACCGTGCAGCGCCTGCAACACCGCTTGCTGGGCGCAGAGGTGATCGGGATGCGGATCGAGGGTCGGGTGCGGCAGCACGATCACCTCCGGACGTGCGCGCAGCAGCACTTCACGCAGGTCGGCCAGCAGGTTGTTCCAGGTCGGCGCGCCATCGGCATCGCCGGGCAAGGTGAACGGATTCAACTGGCGAAACAGTCGCGTGTCGCTCAAGTCCGCTTCGCGCGAAGCCACCACCTGATTCGGCGCAGCCTGCATCGCTGCCAGTTGCAGACAGAAGTAACCGAGCTGCACGCAGTGCTCCTGCGGTACACCGGCCCAACGCGGTACGGCGAGGCTGTCCCAGGCGCGCAGCCGGCCCTTGAGCCGTGCCGCCTCGACCTTGCTCATGCCCATCTGTTGATAGTGTTCGGCTTCGATCTCGCCAGCGGTCAGGGTGACAATCCAGGCTTCGTCGGCCTGGCTGTACAAGCCATAAGCCGCCAGTTCGGCATCGTCGGCGTGCGGGGCAATCACCATCACCCGCTGACGGCGGTAATCCGGCTGCTCCAGCGCCCACAGCACCGGCTCGCCGGACACCCGGCAGAAGCGCCCGCGCAAGCGCAACTGACCTTGCGCCAAGGCTTGAGCCTGACCGCTGAGGTTCAGGTAACGCAGGCCATTGACCCCGCGCTCGAAGGTTTGTGCATCAGGATGCGTCCCGCCGAGCAGTTCGACGCGTGGATCGAGAAAACGTCCCAGCCAAGTGCTTTTGACCTTTATCGCGAGGATCAACGTCGCTTCGTCGACCAGCATCACGCCTTCGTCCAGACGCAATTGCTCGCCGCTCAAATGCACCTTCGGCTGCGGTGTGAACGGCGGAAAGCTGTACTGGTAATCGTCTTTCGGCGAATAGAACAGGTGATCGGCAAACCACGCCTCATGGGCGACCCAGCCAACCACTGCAAGCACCAACGGCAACCACCACGCCACCAGCACCCCGAGCACGATCAACACGATCAGGGCGATCAGCAAGGTGATGCGTTTATTGCGACGATGACGCTTGAGCAGTTGCTGTTTACGGCTCATGGGCTGACTCATACGGTGAACACCGGCACAGGATTGCACCAGCGATCCTTGTATTCACGGTCGGCGCGACCGAAGGAAAACCGCAGTGGCTTGTCCAGTGCCCGCGCATGCTCCCAGGCGCTTTGCGTATTGAGAAAGCTCAACACGCTGCCCGGACTGAATTCGCGGGTCTCGGGATCGACGCCGCCGTTGATGTATTCGACGCTGATCCACTCCGGCGCTTCGACGCGGTACACCAGTTGAATGGCGATCGGTGCATCGTTGAGGAAAATCACCGAGCCGATCAACAGTTCGCGCAGCAGCTCGATGACTTCGGCCATGCGCGCCGCGCCGGTGGCCGGGAAGCCCCAGCGACGCTGGAACAGATCACAGTAGATCGCCGCCAGTTCGGCGCTGGAGAACTCGCCGACCGGGCGCACCACACCACCCGCCTCTTCCAGCAGACGCAGTTCGCGGCGCTGGTTGTAGCGAAACTTCTTCGATAGTTCTTCGGGGGTGCGGGCCATGGCCAGTTGCTCGGTCTGCAACTTCATGCCGCTGAAGCGGTTTTCGTTGAGCGCCGACAGATAGCGTGCACGATGGCGCAACGGCGCCTGGGCATCGGCGGCGGCCGGCAGGATCAGCTCGGCATTGCCGAGGTCGAACAGGCCTTTCTTGCCGTTGCGCTTGAGCACGTCTTTGGACAGCGCCAGATCGCGGCCCCAGGTCGGGATCGCCGCTTTGACGTCACCGCCCTGCTCCCAGGCCAGATAGCGCACCGGGATGCCGGCCAGATCGGCCAGACGCTCGACCACCATAGGATGCGTCGCGACGCTGCCGCCAAAACGCTGCCAGGCGGTGGCATAGGTGGAGGCGTCAACGGGAGACCAGCCACGTTCGCGCCAGCCTTGAAATCGGTTGAGCATCAGCCCCTCGGTGCCAGATCGGTAACTTGCGGCAGACGCCAGAAGGTGTCGCGCACCGCACGGTCGGAGAAACGCTCACGCAGGCGATCGAGCATCAGCTCGGCACACTGCCGACGCTGCTGATCATCCATACCGGCCAAATGTTGCAGGCCTTGTGCAAGGTGCTCGGCATCGCCCAGCGGGAACAGAATGCCCACACCTTCGACCACTTCCTTCGCCCCGCCACCCGCCGTGGCGAGCAGCGGTACGCCGGCGGCCATGGCCTCCAGCAGCACCATGCCGAACGGTTCGTGATCGGAGCTCAGCGCAAACACATCGAAGGCACGGAAGTAATTGCGCGCGTCCGGCACCTGACCGAGAAACAGCACGCGATCACCGATACCCAGCTCGCGGGCCAGTTCCTTGAGGTCCTGTTCCAGACGCCCCTTGCCGAGAATCACCAATTGACTGTTGCCCGGCAGACCGGGCAACGCCGCGGCAAAACCGTGCAGCAACGTCGCCTGATCCTTGTCCGGGTGCAGCCGCCCGACGTTGCCGACAATGAACGCATCCGCCGCCAGCCCGAGGGTCTCGCGCGCTTCGCGGGCCGACACCTGACTGGCCTGCAAGGCCGGTACGTCGATGCGGTTGTACAGGGTCTGAATGCGAGTGGACGGCCATTTCGGCAGGCAACGACGCATGTCGTCGCGCACCGCATCGGACACGCCGAGCAGGCTCAGGCGCTTGCGAAAAATGTGCGCGAACAGCTTGCGCGTGCCGCGTTTGTAATCGTCAAACGCGTGGTGCACGCCAATCACCGGCAGCGAAGTGCCAAGCAAGGCGATGTAGATCGGCTTGAAGCGATGGGCGATGCAGAAACTGAAATTGCGTGAAGCGGCGATCTTGCGCAGATCGCCGATGGCGCCCAGCTTCAGGCCACGAATGGCCTTGGAGCTGTATTCCATGAACAACACTTCATCGGAAGCACACGCGGCGGCCACCTCGCTATCGGCGACCCCGGTCAGAAAGACCGTGGTCACCCGATAACCGGTGCCCGCGAACAGGCTGGCATACTGCCGTGCGCAGTCGAGGAACGGCCCGTCATAGCCGTGACAGAACTGCAGCACATGGCGTTCAGCCGAGCGTGTCATAAGCGTTTGCGCCCTCTTTGACCACCAGAATATCTTCCATGATCAGATACTGTAGATCCGAACCGAAGAACATGTTCAGGGCGTCGGTCGGCGAGCAGATCATCGGTTCACCACGACGGTTCAACGAGGTGTTCAGCGACACGCCGTTGCCGGTGAGGTTTTCCAGCGCCTTCATCATGTCGTAGTAGCGCGGATTGTATTCGCGCTTCAGCACCTGGGCACGGGAAGTACCGTCTTCGTGAACGACTTCCGGCACGCGGGTCTTCCACTCTTCCGCCACTTCGAAGGTGAAGGTCATGAACGGCGCCGGGTGATCGATCTTGATCATCTGTGGCGCAACGGTGTCGAGCATCGACGGGCAGAAAGGCCTCCAGCGCTCGCGGAACTTGATCTGGTGGTTGATGCGGTCAGCCACACCGGCCACGCTCGGGCAACCGATGATCGAACGACCACCGAGCGCACGCGGGCCGAACTCCATGCGGCCCTGGAACCAGGCCACCGGGTTGCCATCGACCATGATTTTGGCGATCTGCTCCGGCATGTTGTCGAGCTTGCGCCAGGTCGGCTTGTTCTCGTGACGGGCGCACGCGGCGATCACGTCTTCGTTGCTGTACGACGGGCCGAGGTAGACGTGTTCCATCTTCTCGACCGGCACGCCACGGGCGTGAGACACATAGGCCGCTGCGCCCACCGCGGTGCCGGCATCGCCGGACGCCGGTTGCACGAACAGTTCCTTGATGTCATCGCGGGCGATGATTTTCTGGTTCAGCTTGACGTTCAGCGCACAGCCACCGGCGAAAGCCAGTTTGCCGGTTTCCTTGAGCACGTCGCCCAGGTAGTAGTCGATCATCTGCAACGCCAGTTTCTCGAACAGCGCTTGCATGCTCGCGGCGTAGTGGATGTACGGCTCGTCGGCGATGTCGCCTTCGCGCTTCGGACCCAGCCACTCGATCAGCTTCGGCGAGAAGTAGAAGCCCTTGCCCTTCTCCTTGTAGCGACGCAGGCCGATCACGTTAGCGTAGTCGGTGTTGATCACCAGCTCGCCGTTCTCGAACGAGGCCAGGCGCGAGAAGTCGTATTTGCTGGCGTCGCCGTACGGCGCCATGCCCATGACCTTGAACTCGCCGTCGAGCATCTCGAAACCGAGGAACTCGGTGATCGCGCCGTACAGGCCGCCGAGGGAGTCCGGATCGAAGAATTCCTTGATCTTGTGGATCTTGCCGTTTTCGCCGTAACCGAAGAAGGTCGTGGCGTACTCGCCTTTGCCGTCGATGCCGAGGATTGCGGTTTTCTCTTTGAAACCCGAGCAGTGATAGGCGCTGGAAGCGTGAGCCAGGTGGTGCTCGACCGGCTCGATCTTGATCTTCTTCGGATCAAAACCCAGTTGCTCCAGGCACCAGACGATCTTGTTGCGATAGCGCTTGTAGCGACGGTTGCCCATCAGGATCGCATCGAGGGCGCGATCCGGCGCGTACCAGTAGCGCTTGGCGTAGTGCCAGCGGGCCTTGCCGAACAGGCTGATCGGGGCGAACGGAATCGCCACCACGTCAACGTCGGACGGCTTGATACCGGCCTGTTCCAGGCAGAACTTCGCCGATTCGTAGGGCATGCGGTTCTTTGCATGCTTATCGCGGACGAAGCGCTCTTCTTCAGCCGCCGCCACCAGCTTGCCGTCGATGTACAAGGCGGCTGAAGGGTCATGGCTAAGGGCGCCGGACAGGCCAAGAATCGTCAATGCCACAGGGTCTAGCCTCTTTAGTCTGCATTCAGGCGCGATGCGCCTTGAAAATTGATGTGCCCTCGCACCGGGCGAGAGACAGCTAAAGGGCGGGATTATAGCGTAAAAGCGCCGACAAGCCTCTAGCGGAACTGGCCGGCCTTTGCGTTGACACTCCCGAGCCTCTCAACATAGACTTCCGTGCAAATGGGCTGGGGGATCCCGGTCGGCGCTAATGCCTCGGTGAGACCACCGGGGCTTTTCGCTTTCTGGGGGAGGGAAAACCTTCAACCCCCAGTTCTCGAAACCTTTCCCAACTTTATTCCGCCCACCACTGCAATAGAACTTGCGCCTGAGCACGTCAAAAGCTCGATTTTCCTGACCTGCTCGCAAAATGCTCATGCCAATGTGATCGCCACTCTCATCAACATAGATGACGAAGTCGCTGTATTTCCCTGACGGGTTTGAAAGCACCGCCGCTTCATTAAGTGCATTCGACTCACGCTGGTTTTCAAAAAGAGAAAACTGCAAAACAGCTACCCGCGATCCGATCGCCAATAGATGCCGATATTGCCATCCACGACCTGTTGATAAATCGTATACGGCAACACCACCGTATCCAGCACACCGGACAACGGCAGGTCCAGCAGCACGAACGGCACCAGGACGCCGGAGGGGTCAGGGGGCGCGTGGAGTACGCAGAAGTCGAACGCCAGACCGCTGTAGATTCGCGGAATCGATTGGCAGTAGGTTTTCTGTTTGCGCATGTCGCGGGCGACGTCGGCGTCCATTTGCATTACCGAGGCGGCGGTGCCGCAGCCGGATAAAAGCCATGCGCAGGTGCTCAGTGTTAAGGCGTTTTTGATGGTCAAGATTTGCCCTCCGAAGTGGTCAGGGCAAGCTAGCATCGGGGCTGGAGCGGGCACAGTTCATAGCTTCCGGAGAAGCTGTAGGACAAATCAGTGGAGTTTGTCCGTCATTGCTCAAGAGCAGATTTTTGAGGTTTTAAAGCCTTATCGCGAGCAGGCTCACTCCTACAAGGGAATGCATTTCCATGTGGGGGTGAGCTTGCTGGCGAAGGCGGCTCAGGCCGCGCTGGAGATGTCCTTGGGCAACCGCTGATCGATCACCCGATACAACGCGCTGCTCTCGGGCCAGTTGCGCATGAACCGCGCCCGATCGCGCGCATAGGCCGGCGCGAAACTGCTGGCAGAGGTGTGCTGACACATTGAGTCCAGATCGATCAACGCCCAGCGATCCTCCTGCCAGAACAGGTTATGCCCCTTGAAGTCGCCATGACTGATGCGTTCGGCGATCAACCGTGCGAACAGTTGATCCAGGGCCTGCAACTCGGACTCCGGCGCCGCACCGCTTTCAACATACGGCGCGAAGCGCTCGATGATGTCCGGCCCCGGCAGAAACTCGGTCACCAGATAGGCGCGGCTGCGCAGCCACAGAAAACGCTTTTCCAGCACCGCCAGCGGCTTCGGCGTAGCGATGCCGAGGAACGCCAGGCGATTGCCTTCGCGCCATGAATGCCAGGCGCGGCTCGGGCGCCAGAAACGCTTGAGCCAGTGCGCAAAGCCCTTGATGTTGTAGCGTTTGATCACCAGCGTGCGCCCGGCCACCTCGACCTTGCCAACGCTCGCCGCACCACCGGTCTTGTACAGATGGCCCTGATCAAGCAGCGCATCAGCCTGCTCCAGCACCGGCAGCATCGCCGCCTCTTCCTCACGACGGATTGCTCGCAAACCAAACGCATCGCGCTGCACACTGAACAGCGTGCACTCGCGGCCGACCTTGATCAGGTAATCCTTCAGGCGCCAGGCGCGCACCTTGGCGATCTGCTTCTGCAAGGCTTCCAGCGGCAACGCGTGCTCGCTGTTGCTCAGCAGGTAATACACCAGCAATTCTTCGGTGAACGGCTCCAGTGACTTGGGCATCTGGGCGAAAAACACCCCGAGGTTTTCCAGCACTTTCTGCCGCGACAACGGCTGGCCAGCGGTCTCGGCGCAGATCCCGGCGCCATCGATCAGGTACAACTGACTGCCATGGCGCAGCAGGTTGTCCAGGTGCAGATCTTCCTGCCACAGGCCTTTGCCATGCAGTTGACCGATAGCGCCCAGCGCTTCGGCCAGAACCGCCGATTGCTCGTCCGCCAGCAGCGGCAGCGATTCGACTTGCTGCCAGGCATCACCGAGGCTTTCGGCACCTTCGAGAAACTCGAACAGCAGCCAGCCACCCTCGCCGTCCTTCAAACCATCGGCCAGCAGCAGCGGCGTGGTCAGGCCCTGTTCGGCGAGCAACTTGACGCCCGCCAACTCGCGCTGAAAATGCCGCGCAGCCTTGCTGCCCACCAGCAATTTGGCCAGCACCGGCCGGCCGCGCCACACCCCGGCACCGACATAGCGCTGCCCGGGCAAAACCCGCAGCAGGCTCAGCAACTGCAAATCTGCAGGACCGGCCGCGTCGGCGAGAGTGACCGTCAGCGGCAGATTTGGCGTACGTCCGCTGCGCCTGAGGTCGGACAACTGCATCAGCGGGTCTCCTTCTGGCTGCGGCGCGCGGTCAACCGCGAAACCCAACTGTCCACCAGCGAACTGTCCGCTCCTTGATCGAGATACGCCGCGAGCAATTCACGCTGTTGCGCCGCCCCCCACTGCACGGCACGACGCAGCAGCGGCTCCAGATCCTTGACCCGATCACGCATGCCGAACAGCAGTGGCCGGGTCTTTTCCAGATCGATCAACTGCGCCCGATAGCCATCGCCGTCGGCCTGCAAAAAGATGTGTTTGGGGTAGAAACAACCGTGTACCTGACGCACACCGTGCAGATGCCGCGCGAGTTGGCCACAGGCCTTGAGAATGGCCGATTGCTGCGTCGCGCTCAGTGACGCCCAGCGTTGCAACAGCGAATCGAGGTCATCCCAGCCATCGAGGGCGCGGGTCAGCAGGATCGCGCGGACGTCGCCCTTGACCTTGCGCTCACCGAAGAACGCTGCCTGTAGCGCCGGAATCCCCAGCTTGTTGTAGCGGCTGATATTGCGGAACTCGCGGGCGAAACTCGGCTCGCCGAACGGCGCGTGCAAGGTGCGGGTCAGGTAGTTGCTCTGGCGCTTGAGGTAGTAAGCCTGCCCTTCCAGCTCCAGACGAAACACGCTGCTCCAGCCACCGCCATCGGTGTTGGGTTCGTCCACGGCTTCGAGCTGTTTGGCCCAGAGCGCGTCGAAAGTGCCGAGGCCATGACGCTCAAGCAGCGCCCGGTCTTCAGCGGCCAGGAAATCAGTCATTCACGTCCCTCGAAAAATCTCACCACGTGGCGAATCCGTTTCTTGTCGGCGGCGTTGAGCCGATCACGTCCGCGGTATTGCAGGTAGAAACGCAGGCGCTGGGTATTCGACAGGTGATACTTGGCCACCTTGTCGAGGCAGGCCAGATCCTTGGTGATCCGGTATTTAAGCCAGAAGCCGCGCCAGAAATCGCCGTTCGGGCAGTCGATCAGAAACACCTGTTCCTGATCGTCGATCAGCAGGTTGCGCCACTTCAGGTCGTTGTGGGTAAAACGGTGATCGTGCATGGTCCGGGTGTAACCGGCCAGTTGCCGGCTGATGCCATCCACCCACAGGCGATCCTTGAGTTTCGGATCGTTGCGCTCGGCCAGCGCCGAGAGGTCTTCGGTGTGCGGCAGCTCGCGGGTGATCATCGCGCCACGGGCATAGGCCGCGCCACGTCGCTCCAGGCCCCAGGCCACCACTTCGGCGGTGGGAATGCCCCACTTGGCGAAACGCTTGAGGTTCTGCCACTCCATCTTCACCCGTGGCTTGCCCAGGTAACGGCGCAAGCCTTTGCCGGCGCCGACGTAGCGTTTGACGTAGTAGTTGACGCCGTTGCGTTGCACGCGGATGACTTCGGACAGCGGATCACGGGTCAGGCGCTCGCCCTGCAGGGCAAACACCGCTTCGAGGCTGCCGAAATCTTCAGTCAGTTCGCCGTATTGCGGTTCAAGCGTCCAACCCGCCATCAGAGCGCATCCCCGTAACGCTGTTTGCGCGCATAGAGCTTGTTGGCCTTGCCTTCGAGCCAGCTCAGCAGCGGCGCTTCTTCCGCCAGGATCTGCCGGAGCGGTTGCTGGAAGTAGCCCTTGAGGAAGCGCAGCTTGTCACGACGGGTCAGGCCGATGTCCAGTGCCGAAAAATACAGCGCCGCCAGATCCTTGTTGCGCCAGCGCTGAGTAATTCTGGGGCGGGTCTGGGCGCGGTGCAGATCGATCACCGAGAGTTTGAAATCATCCGGGGTGATCGGCTTGTCGGTGTGCAGCAGAAAGTGGCAGATGTAGCAGTCGCGGTGGTTGACCCCGGCGCGGTGCATCATGCCGGTCATGCGTGCCACTTCAGCGATCAGCGCGCGCTTGAGTTTCGGCTGCGGCGGGTTCTTGACCCAATCGATGCTGAAATCTTCGAGGCTGATGGTCGGCGCCAGCTCTTCGGTGACAATGAACGAATGCTGATCCGCCGGGTTGCTGCCCTTCTCGCCGTAAGCCACGGCGGTCATGGTCGGCACGCCGACTTCCTGCAGACGCTGGATTGCCTTCCATTCCTGACCCGCGCCGAGCACCGGCAGCTTGGCGGTCAGCAGGTTCTTGAAGATCTCGCCCCAGCCGATGCCACGGTGGATCTTGACGAAAAATCCGTTGCCGTCGACTTCCGTGCGCAGCGTGCGGCGAGCTTCCAGCTCGCGGTAGACCTCGCCCTGCAAGCCTTCGACTTCGGCGAACGGGTCGCGCCCGGCCCAAAGGCTCTTGAACGGTTCAGCCAGCATCAACTTCATTTAAGCGTGCTCCGCCAGAATCACATCGGCCGCGTGCTGCGGCATGCTGTAGAGGTCGGCCGTCTCGGCGAAGGCCAGACCATTGCGGCTCCAGGCCGCGCGTGCAGAGGCGTCGCCCAACATCTCAGTCAGGTATTGCGTCAGTTGCGCCTGATCGAACGGCTCGTCCAGCACTCGCCCGGCATCTGCCTCGGCAATGTAATGGGCGTAACCGCAGACCGCGCTGACCAGCACCGGAAGCCCGGCGACCAGCGCTTCGAGCAGCACCGTACCGGTGTTTTCGTTGTACGCCGGGTGGATCAACAGGTCGGCGCCGAGCAGGAACCGCGGAATATCGCTGCGGCCCTTGAGGAACGTCACGTTGTCGCCCAGGCCCAAAGTGGCACTCTGCATCTGGAACAATTTGGGGTCATCCTGGCCGATTACAAACAGCCGGGTGCGCTTCTTCAGCTCGGCGGGCAGTGCGGCCAGCGCCTTGAGGCTGCGATCGACGCCCTTGGTCTTGAACCCGGAGCCGATCTGCACCAGCAGCAACTCGTCGTCCGTGAGGTTGAATTCGGCGCGGAAACCGGCGCGAATCTCGTCGGCATCCGCCGGCCGACGACGATCCTGGGCGATGCCCGGCGGCAGCAGGTGGAAGCGTTCAAGCGGCGTGCCGTAGTGCTTGATGAACAGCGGCTGCTGCACTTCGGAAATCATCAGCACTTCGGTTTTCGCATCTTTGGCGAACACCGCGCGCTCGTACTCGGCGAAGTGCCGGTAGCGGCCCCAACGGCGGTACAGCGAATGGCGCAGGTTCTGCGCCTTGTCTTCGAAGCAGCCGTCGGCGGCGTAATAAACGTCCAGCCCCGGCATCTTGTTGAAGCCGATCAGGCGGTCCACCGGACGCTTGGCCAGATCCGCCTCCATCCACGCGCTGAGCTTCTCGTTGCGCCGATGGTTGAAGAACGCCTTGACCGGCGCCACCAGCACTTCGAAACCGGGCGGCACGTCGCCTTCCCAGATCAGCGTGTAGACGCGAATCTGGTGGCCGCGCTTCTGGCATTCGAGGGCGATGCGCATGAAGTCGCGCTGCAAGCCTCCGAACGGAAAATATTTGTACAGGACAAAAGCCAATTGCATCAGCGCAGCTCCTCAGCCATTAACAACGTGCTCAGTCGGCTGGCGACACGCTCGGGATTCAGACGCGTGAAGCACAGAGGCTGTTCACGCTTGAGGTCAAACTGACGGGCATCCTGCGCGGTCGGTTGGTAAGTACATTTCTTTTGCAGGCAAGGGGCGCAGGGGAAATCACTGGCCATGTGAATCTGCACCTTACCGTAAGCGCCGGTCAGGCCCGGATTGGTCGGGCCGAACAGCGAAATCGTTGGCACATCCAGCGCGGCGGCGAGGTGACCGAGACCGGTGTCCACCGCCACGCAGGCCTGGGCGCCGGCCAGCACTTTGCCGACCCCGGCCAGATTCAGCTTCGGCAACACTTCGGCGTGCTTGAAGCCAGCGGCGATGCGCTCGGCGCGGGCCTTCTCCAGCGGGTTGCCCCACGGCAGTTTGACCCCGACGCCCAGATAGCCAACGCGTTCGGTCAGCTCGCGCCAGTAGGCTTCCGGCCAGTGCTTGGTGTCCCACGTGGTGCCGTGCAGGAACACCACGAAGGCGCTCTTGCGCGGCAATTCCACCAGCCGCTCGACGTTGAGGCCGTAATCGCCCAGACCTTTGGGCAGGTCATAACCGAGGGCGATAGCGAACAACTGGCGCACCCGCTCAACGGCGTGCTGCCCACGGGCCACCGCCAGTTTGCGGTCGTAGAAACGTGCGGCGATCGGCTCGCGCGCCGAGCCTTTGTCGAGGCCGGCCACCGGAGCTTTGACGTAGCGCGTCAGCCAGGCGCTTTTCAGCAGACCCTGAGCGTCGATCACCAGATCGTATTTATGGACGCGCACGCTTTGCTTGAAGCGCTTCCACTCGCCGCTCTTGATCGTCTGCCAGAGGTTCTTGCGCCAGCGGCGGATCGCCACCGGAATCACTTTGCCGACGGCCGGGTGCCAAGTCGGGATTTCGGCGAAGCCTTCTTCCACCACCCAGTCGAACTTGATCCCGGGAATGGCCCGGGCTGCGTCGGTCAGCGCCGGCAACGCGTGAATCACGTCGCCCAGCGATGAAGTCTTGATCAGCAATACCCGCAACTTAATGAACCTCGACCACAGTGCCCTGCAATTTCTGCAAGGCATCGTTGACCGCGTCCGGCATCAACTGGCGCAGACAGTTGTAATGGCCGAATCGGCAGGTACGGTCGAAACACGGGCTGCAATCGAGACCCAGCCGAACGATTTCGACGTGTTCGGCCAGCGGCGGGGTGAAACCCGGCGAAGTCGAACCATAGACCGCCACCAGCGGACGGTTCAGTGCTGCCGCAACGTGCATCAGGCCGGAGTCGTTGGACACCACCGAATCGGCGCAGGACAGCAGGTCAATGGCCTCGGCCAGCGAGGTACCGCCGCTGAGGTTGACCGATTCCTCACGCAGGCCGGGAATCAGCCGTGCGCGGATGTCTTCGCCCACCGAGTGGTCGTTTTTCGAGCCGAACAGCCACACCTGCCAGCCTTCGCGAATCCGCGCTTCGGCGACCTTGGCGTAATGCTCGGACGGCCAGCGCTTGGATTCGCCGAACTCGGCGCCGGGGCACAGGGCCAACACCGGGCGGTCGAGGGTCAGGCCGAATTTGGCCAGCGCCGCTTCGCGGGTCACCGGATCGATTTGCAGGCTCGGACGCGGATAAGGTTTCGGCAGCTCGGCGTTCGGCTCGTAAGCCAGGGCCATGAAGCGCTCGATCATCAGCGGATAACGTTCCTTATCCAGCGTGCGCACGTCATTGAGCAGGCCGTAACGGAATTCGCCACGCCAGCCGGTGCGCTGCTTGATGCCGGCGAAAAACGGCACCAGCGCCGACTTCAGCGAGTTCGGCAGCAGGATCGCCTGATCGTACTGACCGGCCAGGGACTTGCCGATCCGCCGGCGCGTGGCCAATTCCAGCACGCCATGGCCGAGCGGAAAGCTCAAGGCCTTGCGCACTTCGGGCATGCGCTCAAGGATCGGCCGGCTCCACTCGGGGGCCAGCACGTCGATTTCGCATTGCGGGTGGCGCTGCTTGAGACACTGAAACAGTGTCTGCGCCATCACCATGTCACCGACCCAACTGGGCCCAACGATCAGAATATTCATGTGGTTTCCATAAACGAACCGGGGAGGCCAATGCCTCCCCGCCTCGAGAATCCAGCACCCACCAGCACTGGCTGGAGGGTCATTTGGACGAGCCGGTAAAGACTCGTCAGATCAATTCGTACATTCAGCATAAACCTCTGTGGCGAGGGAGCTTGCTCCCGCTGGGCTGCGTAGCGGCCCCAAAACGTCACATCACTTTATACCTGACACACCGCGCCGCCTGACTGACGACTGCTTCGCAGCCGAGCGGGAGCAAGCTCCCTCGCCACAAAAGCTCGCGTCCATGCTCGATGAATCAGCTTAGCCCCAACTCTTTCCAGATCCGCAATACCTGCCGGCGCTCCTCGACAAACTGGTCGCCTGCAATCACCCCGGCGTCCTTCTGCAAGGCCTGTCGGTGGGCGGCGGAGCGGTAGGCTTTATAGGCCTCACGCAACAGGCTGGCATCTTCGGCAGGCATCAGCCCTTCGTGTTCCAGCTCTTCCAGAATGCGGATGTTATCGGTCCAGCGCAGCAATGGCGGGTGGCTTTGCGACCACGCCAGGGCCGCGTATTGCACCATAAATTCAATATCGACGATACCTCCGGCGTCCTGCTTGAGGTCGAACGGCGCTGTGGCCTCGAAGGCATTTGCCGCCGTGCCGGCCGCCGTGCTCTTGCTGCCGAGGTTATCGCGCATCTTGGCGCGCATCTCGCTGACTTCCTGCTGCAGCTTCGCCAGATCCCGCGCCTTGCCCAAAACCTGCGCGCGGACTTTCTCGAAGGCCTGACCGACATCCTGACTGCCGACCAGCACCCGCGCCCGCACCAGCGCCTGATGTTCCCAGGTCCAGGCTTCATTTTCCTGATAGCGCTCGAAAGCACCGAGCGAACTGACCAACAGCCCCGACGCGCCGGACGGGCGCAAACGCATGTCCACTTCATACAGCTGACCGGAGTTTGTCTGCGCCGTCAGTAAGTGAATGATCCGCTGCCCCAGCCGGGTGAAGAACTGCGCGCCATCGATTGGCTTCGGCCCATCGGTTTCCGCCTGCGGATCGCCGTCATGGATGAACACCAGATCCAGATCCGAACCATGCCCCAGTTCCAGCCCGCCGACTTTCCCGTAACCGACAATGATGAAGCCGGGATCGCACAGGGTGCCATCAGTGCGCAGCGGCGTGCCGTACTTGGCCACCGTCTGACGCCAAGCCAACGCCAGCACTTGCTCGAGAATCGCCTCGGCCAGCCAGGTCAGGTAATCGCTGACTTTCATCAACGGCAGGCTGCCGGCGATTTCCGACGCGGCGACGCGCAAGCGGTGCGCCAGTTTGAAGTGACGCAGGGCTTCCATCTGCTGTTCGAGGTCGTCTTCGGGAATCCGCGTCAGGCGTTCGCGCAACTCGGCAGCCAGTTCCGGCGCCAGGGGCGGCTTGAACAGCCGGCCTTCGTTGAGCAATTCGTCGAGCAGCAGCGGGAAACGGGTGATCTGTTCGGCGATCCACGGGCTGGCCGCGCACAGCGTCAGCAAGCGCCGCAGGGCACCGGGGTTTTCCGTGAGCAACACCAGATAGGCCGAACGTCGGGCGACCGCTTCGACCAACGGCAGCACCCGCTCCAGCACCAGATCCGGGTTGTCATGCTCCACCGCCTGGGCCAGCAGGCGCGGGATAAACGCATCAAGACGCTCGCGACCCAGCCGCTGCATCGCGCGCAATTGCGGACTGCCACGCAGGCTCGCCAGCGCTTTCAGGGCCTTGGTCGCATCGGCGAAACCGCCCTCTTCGAGTTGCCGGCAAGCGGCCTCTTCATCCTGCGCCTCTTCCCACAGCGGCAACCACTCACCGCCGACCACCACTTCGCAGTCGGCGCCCTCTTCTTCATCGGGATCGGCGATCACCTGCGCGAAGTGCCAGGCCACGCGACCGCGCCAGAACATCAGTTTTTCGTGGAAAGCTGCCCAATCGGCAAAACCGAGCATGAACGCGATACGCGCCTGATCCTGAGCGCCGTCCGGCAACATCTGGGTCTGGCGGTCGGCAATCGCCTGGATCGCGTGTTCGGTGTAGCGCAGGAATTCGTAACCTTCGCGCAGTTCGCCGATCACCGCCGGCGGCAGGTAACCCTGCCCTTCCAGCGTGCTCAGCACCTTTAATAGAGGACGCTGTTGCAGGCTCAAATCGCGCCCGCCGTGGATCAACTGAAAGGCCTGAGCGATGAACTCGACTTCGCGAATACCGCCGGAGCCGAGCTTGATGTTGTCGGCCATGCCCTTGCGCCGCACTTCCTGCTGGATCAGCTGCTTCATGGTGCGCAGCGCTTCGATCGCCGAGAAATCCAGATAACGCCGGTAGACGAACGGGCGCAGCATATCGAGCAACTGCGCGCCGGCCGCTTGATCGCCGGCCACCACTCGCGCCTTGATCATCGCGTAGCGTTCCCAGTCGCGGCCCTGGTCCTGGTAATACTGCTCCAGCGCATTGAAGCTCAGCACCAGCGCGCCGGACGAACCGTACGGGCGCAGGCGCATGTCGACGCGGAACACGAAGCCGTCGACCGTCATCGGGTCGAGGGCCTTGATCAGGCGCTGACCGAGACGGATGAAGAATTCCTGATTATCCAGCGCGCGTTTCACGCCGACGGTTTCGCCGCCCTCGGGGTAGGCGAAGATCAGGTCGATGTCCGACGACAGGTTCAGCTCGACCGCGCCAAGCTTGCCCATGCCGAGGATGACCATCTGCTGCGGCAGACCGCTGCGTCGACCGGTCGGCGTACCGAACTGCTGGCAATGGCGGCTGTACAGCCATTGATAAGCCTGGTCGATGGTGGCGTCGGCCATGTCCGACAGGTCGCGGCAGGTCTGTACCAGATCAGCCTGGCGGTTCAGGTCACGCCAGATGATCCGCACTTGATGGCGGGCACGCTGGCGACGCAGGACGCGTCCGAGTTCGTCTTCGCTTTGCGCGGTGTTCACAGCGGCAGCAATCTGCGCACACAATTCCCCCGGCGCGAACGGCCGGTCGAGTTCGCCGGACTGCACCAGCGACAGCAACATCAAAGGGTCACGAACGCTCTGTTCAATGACGAAATCGCTGGCGGCACTGACGCGGGCGAATTGCGCCCAGCGTTCCGGCGTCCAGTTGGAGAAGCCGTGATCGTCTTCCAGCGCGGCGACGGCCGTACGGAACGACTGCTCGGATCGAGTGACCAACGGCAGGAGAATGGCGGGGAGTTCGGCAAGCACAGGCAGGGTCATGGTCTATCCTTGATCGGCGTGTAAATGGCCGCTTGTAGTGTTTGATGAAAACCCGCTACGCGAAGGACTGTCGAACAAAAGTTAGAAATAGCTGAAATTTCTTCTTCTTTGGCATCCAGCATCAAACTTTCACCTTTTTCGGATGGTAATCGACCAACCTTAACGATTATTCTCACAACGCAGTCGGAGGCCACAAGCCTTTCCTCTGTAGTTTTACTACTCGTCTATACAGGCGAAAGGCTGAAATGCTCAAAGATTTGTAGTAAAACTACACGCCGCCGGAACAACCTGTCGGCAATCCAAGAATTTTAAATCGTCTGCCCACAAGGCCAGTCGCAAACTCAGGCAACCGATTCTGGAAGCCTTTCCGCCCTGGAGCAAGCCATGCAAGACCTCGATCCCGTCGAAACCCAGGAATGGCTGGACGCCCTGGAATCGGTTCTCGACAAAGAAGGCGAAGACCGTGCTCACTATCTGATGACCCGTATGGGTGAACTGGCGACCCGCAGCGGTTCGCAGCTCCCTTACGCCATCACCACGCCTTACCGCAACACCATCCCGGTAACCCACGAAGCACGCATGCCTGGCGACCTGTTCATGGAACGCCGCATTCGCTCGCTGGTGCGCTGGAACGCGATGGCCATGGTAATGCGTACGAACCTGAAAGATTCTGACCTGGGTGGTCACATCTCCAGCTTCGCTTCCAGCGCGACCCTGTATGACATCGGCTTCAACTACTTCTTCCAGGCCCCGACCGACGAACACGGCGGCGACCTGATCTACTTCCAGGGCCACACCTCGCCAGGCGTTTACGCCCGTGCGTTCATGGAAGGCCGCATCACCGAAGACCAGATGAACAACTTCCGCCAGGAAGTCGACGGTCAGGGCCTGTCGTCCTACCCGCACCCTTGGCTGATGCCTGACTTCTGGCAGTTCCCGACCGTATCCATGGGTCTGGGTCCGATCCAGGCGATCTACCAGGCACGCTTCATGAAGTACCTGGAACACCGCGGTTTCATCCAGCCGGGCAAACAGAAAGTCTGGTGTTTCCTGGGCGACGGCGAGTGCGACGAGCCGGAATCCCTGGGCGCAATCTCCCTGGCCGGCCGCGAGAAGCTGGACAACCTGATCTTCGTCATCAACTGCAACCTGCAGCGCCTCGACGGCCCGGTTCGCGGCAACGGCAAGATCATCCAGGAACTCGAAGGCGTGTTCCGCGGTGCTCAGTGGAACGTGACCAAAGTCATCTGGGGCCGTTTCTGGGACCCACTGCTGGCCAAGGACGTCGACGGCATCCTGCAACGTCGCATGGACGAAGTCATCGACGGCGAGTACCAGAACTACAAAGCCAAAGACGGCGCGTTCGTTCGCGAGCACTTCTTCAACACGCCTGAACTCAAGGCGATGGTTGCCGATCTGTCCGACGACGAGATCTGGAAACTCAACCGTGGCGGCCACGACCCGTACAAGGTCTATGCGGCGTACCACGAAGCGGTCAACCACAAAGAACAACCAACCGTCATCCTGGCCAAGACCATCAAGGGTTATGGCACCGGTGCCGGCGAAGCGAAAAACACTGCGCACAACACCAAGAAAGTCGACGTCGACAGCCTGAAGTTGTTCCGCGACCGCTTCGACATCCCGGTCAAGGACGAAGAGCTGGAGAACCTGCCGTTCTTCAAGCCAGAGCCAAACAGCGCCGAAGCCCGCTACCTGAGCGAGCGCCGTGCTGCCCTGGGCGGTTTCGTACCGCAGCGCCGCGCGCAGAGCTTCAGCGTACCGACGCCGGACCTGGACACCCTGAAAGCCATCCTCGATGGTTCGGGCGACCGTGAAATTTCCACCACCATGGCTTTCGTGCGGATCCTCGCGCAACTGGTCAAGGACAAGGAAATAGGCCCGCGCATCGTGCCGATCATCCCGGACGAAGCCCGTACCTTCGGTATGGAAGGCATGTTCCGTCAGTTGGGCATCTACTCCTCCGTCGGCCAGCTCTACGAGCCAGTCGATAAAGACCAGGTGATGTTCTACAAGGAAGACCAGAAAGGTCAGATCCTTGAAGAAGGCATCAACGAAGCGGGCGCCATGAGTTCCTTCATCGCCGCCGGTACTTCGTACTCCAGCCACAACCAGCCGATGCTGCCGTTCTACATCTTCTACTCGATGTTCGGCTTCCAGCGTATCGGTGACCTGGCCTGGGCCGCCGGCGACAGCCGTACCCGTGGCTTCCTGATCGGCGGCACCGCCGGCCGTACCACCCTGAACGGTGAAGGCCTGCAGCACGAAGACGGTCACAGCCACCTGCTGGCCGCGACCATCCCGAACTGCCGCACCTACGATCCAACCTACGGCTACGAGCTGGCGGTGATCATTCAGGACGGCATGAAGAAGATGACCGAAGAGCAACAGGACATCTTCTACTACATCACCGTGATGAACGAGTCGTACCAGCAGCCAGCCATGCCGGCCGGTGCCGAAGAAGGCATCAAGAAAGGCATGTACCTGCTCGAAGAAGACACCCGCGATGCGGCGCATCACGTACAACTGATGGGCTCCGGCACCATCCTGCGTGAAGTACGTGAAGCGGCGAAGATTCTGCGTGAAGAGTTCAACATCGGCGCTGACGTATGGAGCGTTACCAGCTTCAACGAACTGCGTCGCGACGGCCTGGCCGTAGAGCGCAGCAACCGTCTGAAGCCTGGCCAGAAGCCTAAGCAGAGCTACGTTGAAGAGTGCCTGAGCGGCCGTAAGGGTCCGGTCATCGCTTCTACCGACTACATGAAGCTGTTCGCCGAGCAGATCCGTCAGTGGGTACCGTCCAAGGAATTCAAAGTCCTGGGCACCGACGGTTTTGGCCGCAGCGACAGCCGCAAGAAACTGCGTCATTTCTTCGAAGTCGACCGTCATTTCGTGGTGTTGGCAGCCCTGGAAGCACTGGCTGACCGTGGTGATATCGAACCTAAAGTCGTGGCTGAGGCCATCGTCAAGTTCGGCATCGACCCGGAAAAACGCAACCCACTGGACTGCTGAGGAGACATTTTGTGAGCGAACTCATTCGCGTACCTGACATCGGCAGCGGTGAAGGTGAAGTAATTGAACTGTTTGTGAAGGTCGGCGACCGTATCGAAGCCGACCAGAGCATCCTGACCCTGGAATCGGACAAGGCCAGCATGGAAGTGCCGGCCCCGAAAGCCGGCGTCATCAAAAGCCTGAAAGTGAAGCTGGGCGACCGTCTGAAAGAAGGCGACGAACTGCTTGAGCTGGAAGTCGAGGGCGCCGCTGCTGCGGCCCCTGCTCCTGCTGCTCCGGCCAAGAAAGCCGAAGAAAAACCGGCTGCGCCCCCTGCCGCCGCCGCGCCAGCCGCTGCGCCTGCTGCCGCTTCGGTACAGCAAGTGCACGTGCCGGACATCGGTTCGTCGGGCAAGGCCCAGATCATCGAGATCCAGGTCAAGGTCGGCGACAAGGTCGAAGCTGATCAATCGCTGATCACCCTCGAATCCGACAAGGCCAGCATGGAAATCCCGTCGCCTGCCGCAGGCGTGGTCAAGGCCATCAGCGTCAAGCTCAACGACGAAGTCGGCACCGGCGACCTGATCCTCGATCTGGAAGTGGCGGGTGCTGCGGCCCCTGCTGCGGCCGCTCCGGCTCAGGCTGCTGCGCCAGCCGCTACCGCTGCGCCTGCTCCTGCAGCAGCCCCGGCTGCTCCAGTTGCCGACAGCGTTCAGGACATCCACGTTCCGGACATCGGTTCGGCCGGCAAGGCCAAGATCATCGAAGTGTTGGTCAAGGCTGGCGACAGCGTTGAAGCCGACCAGTCGCTGATCACCCTCGAATCCGACAAGGCAAGCATGGAAATCCCATCGCCTGCCGCCGGCGTGGTGGAAAGCGTTTCGATCAAGCTGGACGACGAAGTCGGCACCGGCGACCTGATCCTCAAGCTGAAAGTCAAAGGCGCAGCGCCTGCTGCTGCCCCGGCTCCAGCTGCCGCTGCTGCAAGTGCTCCGGCACCTGCCGCTGCTGCTCCGGCTGCCGCTGCACCTGCGGCTGCCGCTCCGGCTGCTGCTCCGGCCAAGCCTGGTGCCAAAGTTCACGCCGGCCCGGCCGTGCGTCAACTGGCCCGTGAGTTCGGCGTCGAGCTGAGCGCTGTTGGCGCCAGCGGTCCGCACGGTCGCATTCTCAAGGAAGACGTGCAGGTTTACGTCAAGGCGATGATGCAGAAGGCCAAGGAAGCGCCGGCTGCTGGCGGCGCAACCGGTGGCGCGGGCATCCCGCCGATCCCGGTCGTGGACTTCAGCCGCTTCGGTGAAATCGAAGAAGTGCCGATGACCCGCCTGATGCAGGTCGGCGCTGCCAACCTGCACCGCAGCTGGCTGAACGTGCCGCACGTGACGCAATTCGACTCGGCGGATATCACCGAGCTTGAAGCCTTCCGCGTTGCGCAGAAAGCCGTCGCAGAGAAGGCCGGCGTCAAGCTGACCATCCTGCCGCTGCTGCTCAAGACCTGTGCGCACCTGCTCAAGGAACTGCCGGACTTCAACAGTTCGCTGGCGCCAAGCGGCAAGGCGATCATTCGCAAGAAGTACGTCAACATCGGTTTCGCGGTCGACACTCCAGATGGCCTGCTGGTACCGGTCATCAAGAACGTCGACCAGAAGAGCCTGCTGCAATTGGCTGCAGAAGCTGCTTCGCTGGCTGAAAAAGCCCGCACCAAGAAGCTCTCTTCGGACGAGATGCAAGGCGCCTGCTTCACCATTTCCAGCCTCGGCCACATTGGCGGCACCGGCTTCACGCCGATCGTCAACGCGCCGGAAGTGGCGATCCTCGGTGTTTCCAAGGCAACCATCCAGCCAGTCTGGGACGGCAAAGCCTTCCAGCCGAAACTGATGCTGCCACTGTCGCTGTCCTACGATCACCGTGTGATCAACGGCGCTGCTGCTGCACGCTTCACCCAGCGTCTGGGCAGCCTGCTGGGCGACATCCGCACCATCCTGCTGTAAAGCGTTCGGCCCTCCGGCAACGGAGGGCCGATTGCGTTTCACGTTTTCGAGCGCCACACGCTCGTACCTCAACCCCGTCAGTTTGACGGGGCTTTTTTTGCCCAGAGAAAAGTACAGCGCCTCTTCCTACAAGTTCGGTTTACTTGAACTACGAACGCAGTCCACTTCGCCTCGATATTTTTCGTCGACCGCCAACTAATCTTTGCCTCCCGATCAAATAAACAACTTCCTGCGTTATTTATCAAAACCAGACTTACTCGAATGGATTCGAATATGTTCAAACCAACTATCGGCCCGATTATCGGCCACACCACAACTAATCATGCCCGCATATTCATGCGCGCAGACAATCAAGGCACCGCACCGGTATTTGCCGCCATTCGCCATCGCACTGCAGGAACACAACAGTGGTCAGCAGGCACTTTCGCTGAGCCCAGCGCACTGCGCGACATGACCGAAGTGTTCACCCTCAACAACTTGAGCAGCGACACCGAATATGAATACCAGATCGGCTGGTTCAGCCCGATGAATCCGGTACATACCGTGGACAGTGTCGCCGAACTGCCGCTGCAGTGGCCCCGGGAAATCTATCGATTACGCACCCGCTCCAGCAAAGCCCTGCAGCCAAGGGCCTATATCGTCGGCTCCTGCCGTTACTTGCGCATGACCGCCGGCATCCCGTCGCTGCCGCATCTGGGTGACCGGATCTTTGCTTCCATCAACCAGTTGATCGAAGGCGCGCAACCACCGATCAGTGCCACGTTAATGACGGGCGATCAGATTTATGTCGACGACCTCAATCTGTTCGCACCCGATCGTGAATATAAGGAAATCCTCAGCAAGTACCGTGCGGCATTCTCTCAACCCAACATTCAGCGTTTGATGTCTTGCACATCGACTTACATGATCCTGGATGATCACGAAATCGAAGACAACTGGCCGGCGAACGCCAGCAAGTCAGATCAAGCGTTATATCGCAATGCCATGGCCGCCTATGAAATCTATCAAGCCAGCCACGGCCCTGCGCACGAACTTACAACTAACAAAGAGGTGAATCGCGTAAAGCTCGAGCACTACTGGTATCAATTCAGTGACGGTGACATCGAATGGTTCGTGACCGACAGCCGCACTCGACGCAACTTGTCCGCCGATGATCGCCGCATACTGGATGAGGCGCAGGAACAGGCGCTGCTCAAGTGGCTGATCAACAGCCCGGCGCGAGTGAAATTCGTGGTGACCAGCGTAATGTTTTACCCGGATCGCAAACTGTATGGTGACGATGCCTGGAAAGCCTTCCCGGAGCAGCGCTTGCGGCTGCTGGAAACCATCCGCACCCGACGCATCAAGAATGTCGTGTTTGTCTCGGGCGACGTGCATGGCTCGCTGACCTCGCGCCTGACCCACAGCGAAGACCCGGACTTCGAAGTGCACACCATCGTTTCCTCGCCGTTTTGCAACAGCAAGCTGTTGCCCTATGCCAAGGCGTCGACGTTTATCCTTGATCAACCGCTGGCGCGCACGGCAGCAGGCGATTATCAACATGAATTGACCAGCACAGTGGTCAGCGAAGACAACTTCGCCCATGTGGTGGTTGAGGCCGGAAAAATTCAGGTCAATTACCATGATCGCGACGGCAAACGCCTGCAATCGATCGAAATCAACCTGCGCTGAAGCCCTGAACAAAATGCCGTTCCCGCGCGCCAGGCGCTCTGGAACGGCACTCGCGGCGCACATCCGTATTACTTTTTGCCGCGCGCTGGAGAAATGCCCTGCGCGGCCGACATATTCTTATAGCACTTGGCCTTCATCTCTCTTGTCAGTCGGTGCCGCAATGATGCAACCTTGCCGCAGGCAACAGTAAAGAGGGCGCGAGCCCGGCGCGTTCAGCATATTTCCAAGCGAGTTCCTTCATGAAGAGCCAACCCGATGCCGCCAGCCGTATGGCGGTCGAGGTAGTGACGCAGCTGCCTGTGCCCTCGCGGCTCGGCATGCTGCGTTTCGAGCGCTTGAATGAAGCGAGCTGGGCGATGCTGTTTCTCGACCCCAACTGCGAACGCCAGTTCGGCCAGCCGGCCGTCGAATTGTGTGCGTTGGTCGGCTCGCCTTACGCCAGCCTGATGGAACCCGAAGCGCGCTATCAACTGCACGACACCATTCAGCAACAACTGCGCGACAGCCCGCATTATCTGGTGCGCTACACCCTGCACACCGCCGCTGGTGCGCTGAGCATCCTTGAGCTGGGCGAGGCCTATAAGCAGCACAATCGGCACTTGCTGCGCGGTTATCTGCTGGCGGTCGATGATGTGTTCGACGGCGCGCCAGCGGTGCCCTGCGTCGACCTCGAAACCCAGAATTCGCGCCTGCAGATCGCTTTGGAACTGAACCAGCGCGCCCAGCAGGAACAACTGCAGCACCTGGAGCGGGTACGCGCCCAGCAGGATCTGATTCTGCTGCTGGCTCGCCAGCGCTACAGCAGCCACAACTCGCTGCAGGAAGCCGCCGAGCTGATCACCCGCAGCGCCTGCGATATCTATGAGATCGACTGTGCCAGCCTGTGGAACCTCGAAGGCAGCCTGCTGGTGCCGATTTCCGCGTATCACCGCGCGACGCAGGAATACATCCTGCCGGAGGTGATCGACATCAGCGGTTTCCCCGACTACATGGAAGCCCTGCACGGCAGCCGCGCCATCGACGCGCACAATGCGATGCGCGACCCGCGTACCCGCGAGATGGCCGAAGCCCTGCGTCCGCGCGACGTCAACGCGATGCTCGACGCCAGCATCCGGGTCGATGGCCAAGTGGTCGGCGTGCTCTGTCTGGAGCAGACCGGCGTCACCCGCGCCTGGCAGTCCGACGAAATCGCCTTTGCCGGTGAACTGGCCGACCAGTTCGCCCAGGTCATCAACAACCATAACCGGCGTACCGCCACCAGCGCTCTGCACCTGTTCCAGCGCGCAGTCGAACAAAGTGCCAACGCCTTTCTGCTGGTCAATTGCGACGGCGTGGTCGAGTACGTCAATCCGAGCTTCACCGCGATCACCCAGTACTCCACCGAAGAAGTCCACGGCCAGCGCCTGTCGGAACTGCCGGCGCTGGAAAACCTCAGTGAACTGCTGTTCGACGCGCCGTCGGCGCTGGCCAAGAGCAACAGCTGGCAGGGCGAATTCAAGAGCCGGCGCAAGAACCTCGAACCGTACTGGGGCCAGTTGTCGATCTCCAAGGTGTATGGCGACAACCGCGAGCTGACGCACTACATCGGCATCTATGAAGACATCACCCAGACCAAACTGGCGCAGCAGCGCATCGAACGTCTGGCGTACACCGACAACCTGACCAACCTCGGCAACCGCCCGGCGTTTATCCGCAATCTGGACGAACGCTTCGCCCGCGATAGCGATACCCCGATCAGCCTGCTGCTGGTGGACATCGACAACTTCAAGCGGATCAACGACAGCCTCGGTCACCAGACCGGCGACAAGTTGCTGATCAGCCTCGCCCGCCGCTTGCGCAACAGCCTGAGCCCGAGCGGCAGCCTCGCGCGGTTCGCCAGTAACGAATTTGCGGTGCTGCTCGATGACACCGACCTCGCCACCGGCCAACAGATCGCCAACCAGTTGCTGGCGACCCTCGACAAGCCGATGTTCGTCGACAACCAGTTGATCAGCGTCACCGGCTCCGTGGGCCTGGCCTGCGCGCCGCTGCATGGCCGCGATCCGCAAACCCTGATGCGCAACGCCGGCCTCGCCCTGCACAAGGCCAAGGCCAATGGCAAACACCAGGTTCAGGTGTTCACCGAAGCGCTGAACGCCGAAGCCAGTTACAAACTGTTCGTCGAGAACAACCTGCGCCGCGCCCTGACCCAGAACGAGCTGGACGTGTTCTACCAGCCCAAACTGTGCCTGCGCAGCGGTCGCCTGCTCGGCATGGAAGCGCTGCTGCGCTGGAATCACCCGGAACGCGGCATGATTCGCCCGGACCAGTTCATCAGCGTCGCCGAAGAAACCGGCCTGATCATCCCGATCGGCAAGTGGATCGCCCGCCAGGCCTGCCGCATGAGCAAGGCGCTGACCGCCGCTGGCCTGGGCAATCTGCAAGTGGCGATCAACCTGTCACCGAAGCAGTTCTCCGATCCGGATCTGGTCGCGTCCATCGCCAACATCCTCAAGGAAGAAGCGCTGCCGGCCAATCTGCTCGAACTGGAGCTGACCGAAGGCCTGTTGCTGGAAGCCACCGAAGACACTCACTTGCAGCTCGATCAGCTCAAGCGTCTGGGCCTGACCCTGGCCATGGACGACTTCGGCACCGGTTACTCGTCGCTCAGCTACCTGAAGAAATTCCCGATCGACATCATCAAGATCGATCGCAGCTTCATCCACGAAATCCCCGACAACCAGGACGACATGGAAATCACCTCCGCGGTGATCGCCATGGCCCACAACCTGAAGCTCAAAGTCGTGGCCGAAGGCATCGAGACCGCCGAACAACTGGCGTTCCTGCGCCGCCACCGCTGCGACGTCGGCCAGGGCTACCTGTTCGACCGGCCGATCCCCGGCGGTGAGCTGATTCAGGCGCTCAAGCGCTACCCGCGCGGCCCACTCTGCCTCTAGCCCCCACCGATGTCCCTGTCGATGAACTCCCCTTGTGGGGGGGGGGGGGGGGGGGGGGGGGGGGGGGGGGGGGGGGGGGGG
>NZ_JANLOG010000017.1:0-11168 GCF_025466205.1 Pseudomonas sp. 13B_3.2_Bac1 | reverse complement strand
CCCCCCCCCCCCCCGCGGCCCCCCCCCCCCCCCGCCCCGCCCCCCCCCCCCCCCCCCCCCCCCCCCCCCCCGCTTCCACATTGGATAAGTGGCAGTTTTCTGGATTGAGATCAGGATTTGTCTTTGGCGTGTGCCGCCAGGCGCTCAAGTGCCGCACGCAGAGCGGGATCGCTGATCCCGTCCGCCGTTGACTGAATGGTCTGCGCGGCATCCGTCGACAGATCCATCGAGTGTCCGCTTGCCCGGCGCTGGACCAGCGGCGGTTGCACGCGGAACTGGATGCGCGTCAGGTTGGCGAATTCTTCGAACAGTTGCAGTTGGCGTTGCAGGCGTTTTTGCTGGTAGCGCAGGCGCGTTGCCCAATGCCCGTCAGTCACCACCAGCGTCAATTGGCCTTCGCGCCACTTGGCCACGTGGCAATGTTCGCGGGCGGCAGGTTGCAGCTGGCTTTCGAGCAGGCGCTGCAGATGCCCCAGGCGTTGGGCGTGGCCGAGCAGAGCCTTGAGGGGTTTGGCTTCGCGAAGCAGAGCGGCGGGTGCCCTGGCTGTAAGGGGGCGAAATGCCATGTTCGAACACCTGAAGTAACAGAAGCGCCATGGTAGCAGAAAGCAACCGAACCACTCGCCCATTGCTTTTGTCCCTGCTTTACCCATTAAATCAACGACTAACTTCGTCCCTTGATGGGTTGAAGTTGAGCAAAACGCCCTTATTTTAAGTGAGCCCCGTCAAAGCGCAGTGCCAGCATCGTGGAATATCGCCACTTTCCTCACCACCGTTTCCGGGTAGAATGCTCGTTCGCATGCGGCCATGAGGGCTGCACGGGCGACTCACGGGGCCGCCCTCCATCCCTTTAGTGTGGAAGATCCTGCCGATATGTTTGCGCCTTTGTTAAAGAAACTTTTTGGAAGCAAGAACGAGCGTGAAGTCAAACGCATGCTCAAGACGGTGCAGCTCGTCAATGCCTTCGAAGAGCAAATGGTGGCCCTTTCGGACGATCAATTGCGCGCCAAGACCAATGAGTTCAAGGCCCGTATCGCCAAAGGGGAATCCCTCGACAAGCTGTTGCCTGAAGCCTTCGCGGTCGCCCGTGAAGCGGGCAAGCGCGTCATGGGCATGCGCCACTTCGACGTCCAGTTGATCGGCGGCATGACCTTGCATGAAGGCATGATTGCCGAAATGCGTACCGGTGAGGGTAAAACCCTAGTGGCAACCCTGGGCGTTTACCTCAACGCGCTGTCCGGCAAGGGCGTGCACGTTGTGACCGTGAACGACTACCTGGCCCGCCGTGACGCCAACTGGATGCGTCCGCTCTACGAATTCCTCGGCCTGACCGTCGGCGTCGTGACGCCGTTCCAGCCGCCGGAAGAAAAGCGCGCCGCCTACGCTGCCGACATCACCTACGGTACCAACAACGAATTCGGGTTCGACTACCTGCGCGACAACATGGCGTTCAGCATGGAAGAGAAATTCCAGCGCGAACTCAATTTTGCCGTGATCGACGAAGTCGACTCCATCCTCATCGACGAAGCCCGTACCCCGCTGATCATTTCCGGTCAGGCCGAGGACAGTTCCAAGCTGTACATGGAGATCAACAAACTGATCCCGCAGCTGGAACTGCATGTGGAAGAAGTCGAAGGCCAGGTCACCAAGGCCGGTCACTACACCATCGACGAGAAGACCCGTCAGGTCGAACTCAACGAAGCCGGTCACCAGTTCATCGAAGAAATGCTCACCGGCGTCGGCCTGCTGGCCGAAGGCGAGAGCCTGTACTCAGCGCATAACCTGGGTCTGCTGACCCACGTCTACTCGGGTCTGCGTGCGCACAAGCTGTTCCATCGCAACGTCGAATACATCGTGCAGGACGGCCAAGTCGTACTGGTCGACGAACACACCGGTCGTACCATGCCGGGTCGTCGTCTGTCCGAAGGCCTGCACCAGGCCATCGAAGCCAAGGAAGGTCTGAACATTCAGGCCGAGAGCCAGACCCTGGCCTCGACCACGTTCCAGAACTACTTCCGTCTGTACACCAAGCTGTCCGGCATGACCGGTACCGCCGACACCGAAGCGTTCGAATTCCACCAGATCTATGGCCTGCAGGTCATGGTCATTCCGCCGAACAAGCCGTTGGCGCGTAAAGACTACAACGACCTGGTGTTCCTGACCGCCGAAGAGAAATACGCGGCGATCATCAACGACATCAAGGAAGGCATGGCCCAGGGCCGTCCGATCCTGGTGGGTACCGCGACCATCGAAACTTCCGAGCACGTGTCCAACCTGCTCAACAAGGAAGGCATCGAGCACAAGGTACTGAACGCCAAGTTCCACGAAAAAGAAGCCGAGATCATCGCGCAAGCCGGTCGTCCGGGCGCCCTGACCATCGCCACCAACATGGCCGGTCGTGGTACCGACATCCTGCTGGGCGGTAACTGGGAAGTGGAAGTCGCGGCGCTGGAAAATCCGAGCCCCGAGCAGATCGCCCAGATCAAGGCCGACTGGCAGAAGCGTCACCAGCAAGTGCTGGAATCCGGCGGTCTGCAGGTCATCGCCTCCGAGCGTCATGAATCCCGTCGTATCGACAACCAGCTGCGTGGCCGTGCCGGTCGTCAGGGCGACGCCGGTTCCAGCCGCTTCTACCTGTCGCTGGAAGACAGCCTGATGCGCATCTTCGCCTCTGACCGGGTGAAGAACTTCATGAAAGCCCTGGGCATGCAGCCGGGCGAAGCGATCGAGCACCGCATGGTGACCAACGCGATCGAGAAGGCGCAGCGCAAGGTTGAAGGTCGCAACTTCGACATTCGCAAGCAACTGCTCGAGTTCGACGACGTCAACAACGAACAGCGTAAAGTGATTTATCACATGCGTAACACGTTGCTGGCCGCCGACAACATCGGTGAAACCATCGCCGATTTCCGTCAGGACGTGCTCAACGCCACCGTCAGCGCACACATTCCGCCGCAATCGCTGCCAGAGCAGTGGGACGTGGCCGGTCTGGAAGCGACGATTGCCAGCGATTTCGGGGTGAAACTGCCGATCCAGCAGTGGCTCGACGAAGACGATCACCTGTACGAAGAAACCCTGCGCGAGAAGCTGATGGCCGAGCTGATTGCCGCGTACAACGAGAAAGAAGATCAGGCCGGTGCCGAAGCACTGCGCTCGTTCGAGAAGCAGATCGTCCTGCGCGTCCTCGACGACCTGTGGAAAGACCACCTGTCGACCATGGATCACCTGCGTCACGGCATCCACCTGCGTGGCTACGCCCAGAAGAACCCGAAGCAGGAATACAAGCGCGAGTCGTTCACGCTGTTCTCCGAGCTGCTGGATTCGATCAAGCGCGACTCGATCCGTGTGCTGTCGCACGTTCAGGTCCGCCGCGAAGATCCGGAAGCCGAAGAGCAACGCCTGCGTCAGGAAGCCGAAGCACTGGCCGCCCGCATGCAGTTCGAACACGCCGAGGCCCCTGGTCTGGATCAACCGGAAGTGTTGGGTGAAGAGGTCGATGTGGCCCTCGCCACCGCTCCGGTTCGCAACGAGCAGAAGCTGGGCCGCAACGAACTGTGCTACTGCGGTTCGGGCAAGAAATTCAAGCATTGCCACGGGCAGATCCAGTAAACCCCGTTTCAATCGCTGAAATACCCGCGCCGCGACCGGCTCCTGCCGTCGCGGCGTTTTGCCATTTAATCCGCCGCCTTCTTGTCGAAAACAGCAGGAAGCGGTGCTGACATCATTGAGTAAGGAGCGCATTCATGGCTGTTGGTCTTGGTCCTTTGCCAACGTTGCACCCGGTTGCCGGTTTTGAACTCGGTATTGCCTCGGCCGGCATCAAGCGCCCTGGGCGCAAGGATGTGGTAGTGATGCGCTGCGCCGAAGGTTCGACCGTGGCCGGTGTGTTCACGTTGAACGCCTTTTGCGCCGCGCCGGTGATCCTGGCGAAAAAACGTGTGCAGAACGACGTGCGTTACTTGCTGACCAACACCGGTAACGCCAACGCCGGTACCGGTGAGCCGGGCCTGGCGGCTGCCGAGCGCACTACCGCCAAACTCGCCGAGCTGACCGGTGTCGATGCCAGCCAGATCCTGCCGTACTCCACCGGCGTGATCGGCGAGCCACTGCCGGTCGAGAAGATCGAAGGCGCACTGCAGGCCGCACTGGATGACCTGTCGGAAAACAACTGGGCAGCGGCCGCCACCGGCATCATGACCACCGACACCCTGCCCAAGGGTGCCAGCCGCCAGTTCCAGCATGACGGCGTGACCATCACCGTCACCGGCATCAGCAAAGGTGCAGGCATGATCCGCCCGAACATGGCGACCATGCTCGGCTACATCGCTACCGACGCCAAAGTCTCCCGCGATGTGCTGCACAGCCTGATGCTCGACGGTGCGAACAAGTCGTTCAACCGCATCACCATCGACGGCGATACTTCGACCAACGACTGCTGCATGCTGATCGCCACCGGCAAGGCTGCGTTGCCGGAAATCACCCGCGCCGAAGGCGAGCTGTTCAACAAGCTGAAACAGGCAGTGTTCGAAGTGTGCATGGACGTGGCCCAGGCCATCGTGCGTGACGGCGAAGGCGCGACCAAGTTCGTCACCGTTGAAGTCAACGGCGGCGGCAATCATCAGGAATGCCTCGACGTCGGTTACACCGTGGCCCACTCGCCGCTGATCAAGACCGCGCTGTTCGCCTCCGACCCGAACTGGGGCCGTATTCTCGCCGCTGTCGGCCGTGCCGGTGTGCCGAACCTCGACGTGAGCAAGATCGACGTGTTCCTCGGCGATGTGTGTATTGCCAGCCGTGGCGCGCGCGCAGCGACCTACACTGAGGCGCAAGGCTCGGCGGTGATGCAGCAGGAAGAGATCACCATCCGTATCGAGCTGGGTCGAGGCGATTGCAGCGAAACCATCTGGACCACCGACCTGTCGCATGAGTACGTGAAGATCAACGCCGAGTACCGTACCTGATCCAAGACCGGGTCGCTTCTTTCGCGAGCAGGCTCGTTCCTGCAGTAGATTAGTGAACGACTCGGATCCCCTGTAGGAGTGAGCCTGCTCGCGATGGCGTTGTGTCTGGCAATATCAATGTTGAATGTTCCGGCCTCTTCGCGAGCAAGCCCGCTCCCACAGGGTTTTCAGGTGTACACAACCTTTGTGAACGACCGAAATCACTGTGGGAGCGGGCTTGCCCGCGAACGCGTCGGTCCAGTCACTACAAGTCTTGAAGCTTTCCACTGACGAAAAGGCGCCACACCATGTCCCTGCACCTGATCATCGGCGACAAACTGCTGTCCTCCTGGTCCCTGCGCGCCGCCCTGGCGCTGGAACTGACCGGCGCTCCCTACACCGAAGAACTGATCAAGCTCGGCAAGCCCGACACCCGCGAGCGGCTGCTCAAGCATTCGCCGACGGCCAAGGTGCCGCTGCTGCAAACCTCTCGCGGCACCATTGCCGATTCTCTGGCGATCGCCGAATACCTGGCCGAGCAGTTTCCGTCCGAGCAGCTCTGGCCGAGCGATGTTTATGCCCGTGCCCAGGCGCGGTCCGCCTGCGCGCAGATGCACAGCGGCTTTTTCGCCATGCGCAATCATATGCCGTTCAACCTGAACCACGACGCCCCGCTTGATCCGGTGCCGCCGGAAGTGAAGGTCGATATCGAGCGCATGCTCGCGCTGTGGGCCGAATGCCGCGCGGCGGCCACTGAGCCTGGGCCGTATCTGTTTGGCCGAGTGAGTCTGGCTGACGCGTTCTTCGCACCGATTGCCGTGCGTCTGCGTACCTACCAGGTGCAGTTGCCGGCGGTTGATCAAGCCTATGTTGAAACCGTCTACCAATGGCCCGCCTTCAAGGCGTGGCAGAAGGCTGGACTGGAGGAGTTGAATCCGTGAAACGCGTACACGTCGCGGCTGCCGTCATTCGTGACGACAGCGGCAAAATCCTCATCGCCCGCCGTGCCGACACCCAGCATCAGGGTGGCCTGTGGGAATTTCCCGGCGGCAAGGTCGAGGCTGACGAATCCGTCGAAAGCGCCTTGGCCCGCGAGCTGCAGGAAGAGCTGGGCATTGTTGTCGGCGCGGCTCGTCCACTGATCAAGGTTCGCCACGATTACCCGGACAAACAGGTGTTGCTGGATGTCTGGGAGGTCTCCCGGTTTACCGGTGAGCCACACGGTGCCGAGGGCCAGCCACTGGCCTGGGTAACCGCCAAGGATCTGCTGAACTATGAGTTTCCGGCGGCCAATCAGCCGATCGTTGCCGCAGCGCGCCTTCCCGCTGAATACCTGATCACCCCGGAAGATCTGGAAGCCCCGGCCTTGCTGCGCGGGATCCAGAAGGCGATTGCCGGCGGGATCAAGCTGATCCAGTTGCGCGCGCCGAACGGCTATGACCCCAAATACCGCGATCTGGCGGTGGATGCCGTCGGCCTCTGCGCCGGCAAGGCGCAGTTGATGATCAAGGGGCCGTTCGAATGGCTCGGCGATTTCCCGTCTGCCGGTTGGCACATCACCGCCGCGCAATTGCGCAAATACGCCGCAGCGGGCCGGCCGTTACCGGCAGAGCGCTGGTTGGCGGCGTCCTGCCATAACGCGGAAGAGCTGGCGCTGGCCGAGCAGATGGGCGTGGATTTCGTCACGCTGTCGCCGGTTCAGCCGACCTTGACCCACCCGGATGCGCAGCCGTTGGGCTGGGAGCAGGCTTCGACGTTGATCGAGGGCTTTGGCAAGCCGGTGTTCTTGCTTGGTGGAGTAGGCCCGGCGGAGCGCGAGAAGGCTTGGGGGGTTGGGGCTCAGGGTGTGGCGGGGATTCGGGCGTTCTGGCCTGATTCTGTATAACGGCTACCGGCCTCATCGCGAGCAGGCTCACTCCTACAGTTGACCGCGTTCCAACTGAAGTAACGCGGTCAACTGTGGGAGCGGGCTTGCTCGCGAAGGCGTCCGTTCAGGCGCTAGATTTCTAAAGGCTTCACCGCCGGTTGCCACAAAATCTCCGCCACCCCCTGCCGCCGCGCAATCAACCGCGCTGCCACAAACAACAGATCCGACAACCGATTGATATACGCCAGACCAACCCCGGCCAACGGCTCGATCGCGTTCAAATGCTGACAACGCCGCTCGGCACTGCGCGCCAGACTGCGGCACACATGGGCCTGGGCAATCAGCAGCGAACCGCCGGGCAGAATGAAATTCTCCAGCGGCCCCAATTCCTCATTCCACACATCAATTGCCGCTTCCAGGCGCTCGATTTCCGCCGCGTTCAACGCCTGATACTGCGGCATTGCCAGCTCACCCCCCAAGTCGAACAAGCGGTGCTGGCAAGGCGCGAGCACGTCGATCAGCTCATTCAATCCCGGAAACGCCTCGCGCTCGGCGATCAGCCCGGCGAGCAGCACGCCGACCTGACTGTTGAGCGTATCGACCTCGCCAATCGCTTCGATGCGCGGGTGATCCTTGGGCACGCGGCGGCCATCGCCTAGGCCGGTTTCGCCGGTATCGCCAGTGCGGGTGTAGATCTTCGACAAGCGAAAGCCCATGGGTTACCTCTGTAGTTGATTGGTTTCGGCGGCGATGGCCGCCGGTTGTGCCAGCGGCAGGCGCAGGGTGAAGCAGGTGCCCTGACCGGGCGCCGATTGCACTTCCATCTGACCTTTGTGGTTGTTGGTGATGATGAAGTACGACACCGACAGCCCAAGCCCGGTGCCCTGGCCGATTTCCTTGGTGGTGAAAAACGGCTCGAAGGTGCGCTTGCGCACGCTCTCGCTCATGCCGATGCCGTTGTCCTCGACCTGAATCTCGGCCCATGGCGGGTTCAGTTTGGTGCGCAAAATGATCCGCCCCGGCTCGCTGTCGTCTTCACGCTGGTGAATGGCTTGCGCGGCGTTTTTCAGCAGATTGAGCAACACTTGTTCCAGTTCGTTGGCGGTGCCCGGCACCGGGCCGAGCGCCGGGTCGAACTGGCGGATGATCGCCTGGCCCTTGAAGTCGAAACCGATCGCCAGATCGAAGTCGTTGCCAGCAATTTCTACAGCCTGATCGATCAGCGCGGGCAGATCGCACGGGGCCATTTGCCGGGTGCTGCGCCGGCTGAAGCTGAGCATGTGGGTGACGATTTTTGCCGCGCGGGCGCCGGCCTGCTGGATGCCGTCGAGCAATTTCGGTACTTCGCGGCTTTGCAGGTAACGGTTGACCGTGTCCAGTTCGATGCCGAGCTGTTCGGCGGTTTCGAGGTTCTTCGGCAGATCCGCCGACAGCCGCCGGCGAATGTTCTGCACGTTGTGCAGGATCGCGCCCAGCGGGTTGTTGATCTCATGGGCCATGCCGGCGGCGAGGCCGCCGACCGAGAGCATTTTTTCCGACTGCACCATCATTTCTTCCAGCGACAGGCGCTGGGTGATGTCGTCGATACGGATCACCACACCGCGCCCGGCACCGCCCATCAGCGGGTAAAAGGTCAGGGCGTAGTGCTTGGGTTCGTCATCCTTGAACCAGGTCACCCGCTCGATCTTCGCCACGGTGTGTTCTTCGACCGTTTGCTTGAGTTGTGGCAGAAACGGCTTGAGCGGTTCGAAGGCGAGGAAGATCGGCTGGTTCAGCGCCTCATCCAGGCGCGTCCCGGAGAGGGCGCTGGCCTCCTGGTTCCACTGGGTCACGTAGAGCTGTTCGTCGAGAGCGATCAGCGCCGAGGGCATGGAGTCGATGATGCTGTTGAGGTAGTTCTGGAAACCGGTGAGCTTCTTCTCGATCTTGCTGCGCACCTGGACTTCCAGCTCCAGCTTGCGGTTGGTGTGGCGGGTTTCCTCGGCCAGACCCTGAGCCTGATCGTAGGCAGCTTGCGAGTCATCGCGGGCGCGCTTGAGTTGTTGCTCGCGGGCTTCGATGCGCGAGAGCATGGTGTTGAACGCTTCCGCGAGGCTGCCGATCTCGTCGTGGTTACCGCGCGAGGCGCGCAGGGCGTAGTTCTCTTCGCGAGTGACCTGCCGCGACAGTTCTTCCAGCTCATGGATAGGGCGGGTGATCAGGCGTTTGATCTGCCGCGCAATCACCAGCCACAGCAGCACACTGAAAATCAGGATGCCGAGACTGGCTGTCAGGGTACCGGTGTAGAACGCCATCGGCAGTTCACTGCTGGCGACCAGCAGCAGATGCCCAGGCGCGGTGCCGGGGCGCGGCAGGGTGATCAATTGGTTGCTGCGAAACTCGGTGAGTTGCCAGGCTTCGATGTGTCGAAAGCGCTCCGGCAGATTGAGTTTTTCGCCACGCTGCACCTGGGCGATCCGGTCACCCTTGCCGTCGTACAAAGCCGCTGCGCGCAGCGGCGAATAACTGTCGAGTTCCTTGAGCAGGCGTTCGGCGCTTTGTGGCGACTCGAGGGCTTGCGCCACCAGGCTCGGGTTGGACACCAGTCGGCCTATGGTCTGCAGGGCCTGTGGCGCCATGCTTTCCTGGGAGATGTAATAGGCGGCGCTGATAAAGGTCAGGTTGGCGACCAGCAGGACGGTGGTCAGCAACACCAGCAGGGCGGCCAGCAGTTTCTGGCCGACCGGCAGGTTTTCAAGGCGCTGGCGCAATGGCATCAGGTTTATCACGGCAAAGGAACAAGTGGGCAGCGTAGCCGCTGCTCAGTCGCTGGGCAATCCAAGGCTGTGCAGATGGCTGACCAGACGCTGCTGCAATTGATTGAGGTGTGGCAGGTTCAACTGGTGACGGGCGGCGACTTTGCAGGCGTGGCCCAGCAGGTAACTGATTTCGGTGCGGCGCTGGTTCGCCACGTCCTGATACATCGACGAGTAATTGGCTGCGGTGGCGTGGATCACCCGCTCGACTTCCTGTTGCAGATTGACCGCCGCGGCCGGTTGACCGCAGTGCTCGAGCAACTCGGCCAGCTCGTTGCACAGCGTGGCGACTTCGCATTGATGCTGCTCCAGCCCGCCGTTACGGCAATCATGGAGCACGGTCAGCGGATTGATCGCGCAATTGAGCGCCAGTTTGCGCCACAGCCGGGTGAGGATGTCTGTGCTCCACTCATGGGGGATTTTCGCCGCCTCAAGATCGTCCAGCCAGATTGGCGCTACCGGATGGCTGGCATCGCCCAGCCAAGTGAAACCGTGGCCGGCAAACACCACGCGCCAGTCGCCGTCGCGGAACGCGCCTTCGGTGCTGGAGGCGCTGATGCAGCGTGCCTGCGGTACCTGCGCTGCGACGGCGTCCTGACTGCCGAGGCCGTTCTGCAACAGGATCAGCTCGGCATCTGCGCTGAGGCGCGGGGCGAGGCGGGCGACCGCGCTTTCGGCGTCATAGGCCTTACAGGCGACCAGCAGGCGGCGGATCGGCTCCGGGTCGTCCGCCGTTTGCGCGGGGACGGCATAGGTCGTGGCTGCGCCGTGTTCGACCAGCGTCAGACCACCGGCCGCCTGATAGCTGCGCAAGCGCTCGGCATCCCGCACGATCAGCCGCACCGGCAGCCCGGCCCGGGCCAGACGCGTGGCCCACAGGGTGCCGAGGCTGCCGGCGCCGAGAACGTGCCAGGGGGTGGACATCAGTTTTTCACTCGGTAAGGTACTGGCATGCAAGGCTCGCCGTATCGGTGGGAAAAGACCCGTTATAATGAGCCGGATTTTAACCGCAAGCCAAGCGCGCTCCATCCTGATCGAGCGCGCCTTTTTATTGGAGAGACTACATGCCGTCGTTCGACGTGGTATCCGAACTGGACAAACACGAGCTGACCAACGCGGTCGAGAACGCCGTGAAGGAACTCGATCGTCGCTATGACCTGAAAGGCAAAGGCAGCTTCGAGTTCAAGGAAAAGGACCTGACCGTCAACCTGACCGCTGAAGCCGGGTTCCAGCTGGAAGCGATGATCGAGATCCTGAAGCTGGCCCTGACCAAGCGCAAGATCGATGTGCAGTGCCTTGAAGTAAAAGACGCTTACGCCTCGGGCAAGCTGATGAAGCAGGACGCGATCCTCAAGGAAGGCATCGACAAGGAGCTGGCGAAGAAGATCGTCGCTCACATCAAGGACGCCAAGCTCAAGGTACAGGCCGCCATTCAGGGCGAGCAGGTGCGTGTGACCGGCAAGAAGCGCGATGACCTGCAGGAAGCCATTGCGGCCCTGCGCGCCAAGGAATTCGGCATGCCATTGCAGTTCAACAACTTCCGCGACTAAGTCCGGTCAGATGGCT
>NZ_JANLOG010000087.1:0-11953 GCF_025466205.1 Pseudomonas sp. 13B_3.2_Bac1 | reverse complement strand
CGCCCCCCCCAAGTGGAACAGCCCGCCCCCTGTGGGAGGGGGCTTGCTCGCGAAGGGGCCCGCTGGCTCAGCGCAAAACTCAATGATCAGCTGCGAGCAAACGCCACCGCCGCCGCAAACTGTTCTTCACTCGGACGCACCCCGGTGTACAGCACAAACTGCTCCAGCGCCTGGATCGCAATAACTTCCAGCCCGGTAATGACCTTTTTACCCTCGGCCCGGCCCCGCACGATCAGCGGTGTCTCCGACGGAATCGCCACCACATCGAATACGGTCTCGGCAGACTGGATCACTTCAGGCTCGAACGCCAGTTGCCCGGCCTCCGGTCCGCCGTCCATGCCCACCGGGGTGACGTTGATCAGCATCTGCGGCCGCTCTTCGCCCAGCTCCGCCTGCCAGCGATAGCCCAGCGAATCCGCCAACGCCCGTCCGGCACGCTCATTGCGCGCAACGATCAACCCATTCCTGTAACCACCATCGCGCAAGGCACTGGCCACCGCTTTGGCCATGCCGCCGCTGCCGCGCAGGGCGAACGTCGAATCCTTCGGCACCGCGTGGGTTTCCAGCAATTGCGCGATGGCGATGTAGTCAGTGTTGTAGGCCTTGAGGTGGCCGTTGGTGTTGACGATGGTGTTGATCGACTGGATCGCCGCCGCCGACGCATCCAGTTCATCAACCAGCGCGATGCACGCTTCCTTGAACGGCATCGACACACCGCAACCGCGAATTCCCAGCGCACGAATCCCGCCAACGGCCCCCGGCAGATCCTGACTGCTGAACGCCTTGTAATAGAAGTTCAGGCCCAACTGCTCATACAAATGGTTATGAAACCGCAGACCGAAGTTCCCGGGGCGCCCGGACAGGGACATGCACAGCTGGGTGTCTTTGTTGGGATTCATCTGCATGAAACTTCTCCTGAAAACCGACTTTCGGATGGACGGAGTTAGCCATTCCATCGTGTTGTGAACGATCATAAGCACTATCTGCAACGGGCTTCGCGAGGCTTTGGCCCTACGGTAAAGAAGCCGGTACAGACCTTACACAAACTTTACCCAGACGCTGTGCTGATTTACAAAAACACGTTGTCTTAGAAGTATCCCCGCGATAGTCCTTGGGTCTAATTGCAGATTCAAGCGCCGGGTTGAATAACGAGGAATTATCATGATCCGTAAACTTCCTGTCTTAGCTTTGCTGATCGGTGCATTGGCTGTTACCGGACAGGCGCAAGCCGGTGGTTACTATTATCACGGTCACGGCGGCTGCTGCTGGGGCGGCGGGCACGCTGGCTGGGTTGGTCCGGCCGCTGTCGGTGCAGTGTTGGGCGCAGTGGTAGCGGGTTCGGTGATGTCCTCACCGCGCACGGTTTACGTACAGCAACCGGTGTATGTACAACCGCAGCCGGTTTACGCACCGCCACCGGTCTACTACCAGCCACCACCTCCACCGGTTTACTACCAGCCACCGGGCTATTACGTTCAGCCTCGCTACTAAGGCCGACGTCTGTAGCGTAAAGGCTGTAAATGAAACAGGCTCCGCCGCAAGGCGGGGCCTGTTTTCGTTCAGGTATGTCTGAATAAATCTTGCGAAGGTCGCTACCAGGACAATGCTGGCGACTAGAATCGGCATGATGAATACAGCGCCCTTTCCTGATGCTGAGGAAAACGGTCATCTATTTGTCATGACGGAGCCGCAATCTGAATCCGTCCGTAAACAACAGGTTGATAACAACAAGGACGACGATATGCCTACACAAAACCCGCATCGCATTGTCGGTTTATGCACCTCAGGCAAGGTGTACAACACGCTGACCGAACTCAAGCACCTGGAAGGCCATCGCTGCGCCAAGTTTCTTTCGCTGCTGGCGGAGCATCTGGTGCACAAGGGCTTGCTCAACGAGCGCGAAGTGGTGCACATGCTCGACCAGGTTGTCGATTGAAACAGCCCTCACTGTTATCAATGACCACTATCGAAAGCGTTGATTGTCCCTGAGCGCAGCGAATCCCTAAGGTAGCTCCACAGATTGATGGAGGTACTTGTCATGGCTCAGGTTCAAATCATGTCGGTAGTTGGCAGCGCTGTTCCCGCATCGCTCAGAGCGTCGGGATTGCTCGCCTGCTGGTATCTGGTGCGCGATGGCGAGCCGATCAGCGGCCCGCTCACGTCATTACCGGCGGCGCAGGCGTTGTCGCGGAAAATCGTCAGCACCCCGTTCCACGCCTAAGGCAGCTGGATTTTCGGTTTGGTCTCAATGAACAGCGCCCAGCTCGACATGAACAGCGCCGCGATCAGCGGTCCGATCACGAAACCATTGAGGCCGAACACCGCCAGACCGCCGAGGGTCGAGATCAGGATCATGTAATCCGGCATGCGCGTGTCCTTGCCGACCAGGATCGGGCGCAGCACATTGTCCACCAGACCGATTACAAATACCCCGAACAACCCCAGCACCACACCCTGCCAGATCATCCCGCTGAGCAGGAAGTACACCGCCACCGGCGCCCAGACAATCCCCGCGCCCACCGCCGGCAACAGCGACAGAAACGCCATCATCACCGCCCACAGCAATGCGCTGGGGATGCCGAGAAACCAGAAAATCGCCCCGCCCAATGCGCCCTGAGTGATGGCCACCACCAGATTGCCCTTCACCGTCGCGCGCACCACACGATTGAATTTCAACTGCAAACGACGTTTCTGGTGTTCCTCCAGCGGCACCGCGGTGCGCACTTTGCGCGCCAGTTCGGCACCGTCACGCAAAAAGAAAAACAGCAGGTACAACATGATGCCGAAGCTGACCACGAACTCGAATGTGCCTTGACCGAAACTGAACGCCTGACTCGCCAGCACCTGACTGCCCTGCATCGATGCCTTGACGATTTTCTCGCGCAGACCATTGAGTTCGCCCATGCCAAAGCGATCGAGCAGATGCTGGAAGTACGGCGGCAGGCTGTGTTTGAACTGCGCAATATAGGCGCCGATGTCCAGTTGGCCACTTTCGATGTTGGTGTACAGCGTCGCGCCTTCCTGGACCAACAACACGCTGAGGATGATCACCGGCAAAATCGCGATCACCAGACAAATGCCCAGGGTGCATAGAGAAGTCAGATTGCGTTGCCAGCCGAACTTCTGCTGCAACCGGCGCTGCATCGGCGCAAACAGGATGCCGAGGATCACCGCCCAGAACACCGCGCCGTAGAACGGCAGCAGAATCCAGATGAAAGCGACCGTCACCAATACCAGCAGTACCGTGAGGGATTTGAATTGAAGGCTTTTTTCGTTCATGTCCGATCCATGTCAGTCAGGCGTCGTGCACGCCCCGATCCTTAGTCCGCCGGGACGCGCACGAGTGCCATCTTTATTCATGGAGCATAGTTGCCGATCACGGCCAGCATTCAGCGCACCGGCAGCTTGACGATCTGCTCGGTGGTCATGACGTCACCGAAGGTGTCTTCCACTTCCGCCAGCGCAGCCTGGTGCAGGGAATCCTTGTCGATGGACGAGCCATTGACGCGGGTAATCGTACGGGTGGCCGAGGCGTCGGAGGCGACGATCACGTTGTAACCCAGCGGCGCAGCATCCCGCGCGGCACCCGCGACGCAGGCGTGAGTCATCAACCCGGAAATGATCAGCGTATTGATGCCGGCCTTCTTCAGGCGCTCGTCAAGATCGGTGCTGGCAAATACGCTGACCGTGGTCTTTTGCAGAACCACGTCTTGCGGGCGTGGCTGCATGTCCTTGTGAAATTTAACGGTCTCGCCATCGATGGCAAATACCGGCGAGCCAGCCGGCGCGACGTGCTGCACGTGATACACCGGGATCTTGTGGCTGTCGGCGAAGCTGATCAGCTCACGGGTTTTCGCCAGAGCGGTGGCACCGTCCGGGATCGGCATCCGGCCGCTGAAATATTCATTCTGGAAATCGATCACCACCAGTGCGGATTTGCCGGCCGGCAAATGATCGGCCGGCGTGGCGCCGGACATCGCACGAATGGTCGGGTGGCTGTCAGCCATTGCCCCGGTGCTGGCCAAGACACCGGAAAATGCACAAGCGGTGAGAAAGCGACGAGTAAAGTTCTGCATGGGAGAGTCCTGCTTCGGTTGATTTGATGAGCGAATGTTAAGCAGCCACCGTCGCACCGAACACAGTGAAACCGACACATGTTTTGTGCAGGATCTACACAAATGAGCCGCACAGGTCAGTCTCGCTGACTCAAACGTAGATCCAGATCAATAAACCGCGATTGCCACTGCACTACCCTGCCGCGCTTTTGCGACCGATGCCGCCATGAAGCCAGAACTCCCCCTCGCCGCCCCGGAACTGCTCGCCCCTGCCGGCACCCTGAAGAACATGCGCTACGCCTTCGCCTACGGTGCCGATGCGGTTTACGCCGGGCAGCCGCGCTACAGCCTGCGGGTGCGCAACAACGAATTCGACCACGCCAACCTCGCCCTCGGCATTCGCGAAGCGCAGGCCCAGGGCAAGCGCTTCTACGTGGTGGTCAACATCGCCCCGCACAACGCCAAACTGAAGACCTTCCTCAAGGATCTGGCACCGGTGATCGAGATGGCACCGGACGCACTGATCATGTCCGATCCGGGATTGATCATGCTGGTGCGCCGGCACTTTCCGCAGATGCCGATCCACCTCTCGGTGCAGGCCAACACGGTGAACTGGGCGAGTGTCGAGTTCTGGCAGCAACAGGGGCTGAGCCGGATCATCCTGTCGCGGGAGCTGTCGCTGGAAGAAATCGGCGAAATCCGCGAACAGGTGCCGGGCATGGAACTGGAGGTGTTCGTCCACGGCGCGCTGTGCATGGCTTACTCCGGGCGCTGCCTGCTGTCGGGCTATATGAACAAGCGCGACGCCAATCAGGGCACCTGCACCAACGCCTGCCGCTGGAAATATTCGGCGCAGGCGGCCACCGAAAATCAGCTCGGCGAGATCGTGCAGACCTTCCAGCCCGAGCCGAACCTCGGTATCGGCGCGCCGACCGATCAGGTGTTCCTGCTGCAGGAAGCCAATCGGCCCGATGAGTTGATGCCGGCTTTTGAGGACGAGCACGGCACTTACATCATGAACGCCAAGGATCTGCGCGCCGTGCAGCACGTCGAGCGCCTGACACGCATGGGCGTGCATTCGCTGAAGATCGAGGGCCGCACCAAGTCGCACTTCTATTGCGCGCGCACCACTCAGGTCTATCGCCGGGCAATTGACGACGCGATGGCCGGGCGCGAGTTTGATCGCAGCCTGATGACCGATCTGGAATCACTGGCCCAGCGCGGCTACACCGAAGGTTTCCTGCGCCGCCATGTGCATGACGAATACCAGAATTATCAGAACGGCAGCTCGGTGTCGGAGCGTCAGCAGTTCGTTGGCGAGCTGACCGGCGAGCGCCGCGACCGGTTGGCCGAGGTCAAGGTGAAGAACCGTTTTGCCTTGGGCGACCATCTGGAGCTGATGACGCCCAAGGGCAACTTCCATTTCGATCTGCACCAGTTGCAGAGTGCCAAGGGCGAAGCCATTGAAGTCGCCCCCGGCGACGGGCACACGGTTTACTTGCCGATTCCGGATGCGGTGGATTTGCGCTTCGGCCTGCTGATGCGCGACCTGACTACTTGAACCCCTCCCTGTAGGAGCTGCTGCAGGCTCGGGCCGCGTTCGGACGATCTTTTGATCTGGTTTTTCAACACCAAAATCAAAAGATCGCAGCCTTCGGCAGCTCCTACACAGGGAATGCGGGTGTAGCGGAGTCAGAGGAATTCCTCGCGCAACATCGCCACGAACGCCTCACGCGCCGGGTGTACCCCGGCGTTTTCGTGCCAGTAAAACAGGTTGTCGATCGCCGTCAGCTCAGGAAACTCATAGCCCACGCATCCAGCGCCTTTGGCGTATTGCTCGAACACGCCTTTAGGCACCAATGCCACGCCGGCGCCAGCACTGATGCAACCGACAATCGCCCCGTAACTCGCCAGGCTGACAATCGGCAGCGCCTGTCCCTGACGCAACAACCAGTGCTCCAGCGCCGCCCGATACGGGCAACCCTGCGGCCACATGAACACGGTTTTATCCTGCAAGTCGTGGATGTCACGCACCGGGCCGAACGACGTCGAAGCAATCAGCAGCAGCTCCTCGCGGTACATCGGCGTGCGTTTGAGTTGCGCGCGCTCGACGTCCACCGCGACGATGGCGCCGTCCAGGCGATGGCTGACGGTGTCGTCGAGCAATTGGCCCCAGGTGCCAGTGATCAACTCCAGCGCCACCTGCGGATAGCGCTGGTGAAACTTCGCCAACAGCCGCGGCAAACGCCCGGTGGCCGAGGACTCGATCGCGCCGATACGCAGCGGACCGGACGGTTCGGCGGCGGGATCCACCGCGCGCTTGGCTTCGGCGGTCAGCGCCAGAATCCGCTCGGCATACGCCAGGAACGTCTGCCCCGCCGGGCTGATCCGCAGCCCGCGCCCCTCGCGCAGAAAAAGCGCCACACCGAGTTCCGCTTCCAACGCCTTGATCCGTGCGGTGATGTTCGACGGTACACAAAACAGCTTTTCAGCGGCCCGGGCAATGCTGCCCTCGTCGGCCACGGTCTTGAACATGCGGATCTGCGCCAGCTCCATACTCATCACTCAAAGTGAACATTCAGCGCAGTATAAGTCAGTTGTGGAGACTTGTTGGCCGCCCGGATACTCGACGCATCAGCCCCTGCGGTGCGCCGATCATGCCGTCTCCTTCTCCCTTGAAAATCATTCTGGCCATGACCTTCGTGGTCAGCTGCTGGGCCTATTCGCCGACCGGCATTCACGTCGGCCTGCAGGCGTACGACCCCGGGCATCTGGCGTTGCTGCGGTTTCTCCTGGCGTCGCTGTTCATGGCTGTGATCGCGGCGTTCAAGGGCATTCGCCTGCCGCAACGGCGCGACGTGCCGCTGTTGTTCGCTCTGGGATTTTTTGCCGTCAGCCTGCATCACGTGGCGCTAAACATCGGCCAGCAAAGCGTCAGTGCCGGCGCCTCCAGCGTACTCGCGCAGTCGAGCCCGTTGTTCAGTACGCTGCTGGCACGCTACGTGTTCAAGGATCAGGTCAGTGTCTGGCGTTGGGGCTGCGTGTTGCTGGGACTGGTCGGCGTGGTGATCGTGGTCAGCGCCGATCAGGGCCTGGGGCAGATCGACGCGCATGGCTTGCTGATTCTACTGGCGGCGCTGTCATGGAGCGTTTATTTCGCCCTGCAAAAACATCACGCCAGGCGTTATGACGGCTTCAGTCTGGCCTGTTATGCGGTGTGGTCGGGGACGCTGCTATTGCTGATTTATCTGCCAGGGCTGGGTGCGGCGGTAGTCAAAGCACCGCTGCGCGTGCAGTGGGCGGTGCTGGCGTTGGGGGTGTTTCCCAGCGCGCTGGCCTATCTGGCGTGGGGCTTCGTACTCAAGCATTTGGATCTGAGCCGGGCAACGATGACGCTTTATCTGATACCGCCGACGGCGATGGGGATTGCTTCGCTGGGATTGGGCGAGCGACCGACACTGATGGTGTTGGTGGGGTCGGCGGTGGTGTTGATCAGTGTGCTGGCGTTGAATCTGGAGCAGCGGGTGGAGGGTCGACCGGTTGAGGTCTGATCGAGGTTTTTTACTGAGGCTGATGACCCCATCGCGAGCAGGCTCACTCCTACAGGGGGATGCGTTCTGCCTGTGGGAGCGGGCTTGCTCGCGAAAGGTTCGGTACAAACTATAAATATCTCATGCCGGGTTAGCCTCAGCGCCTGTCATCCGACAACGGCGTCGGCTCATCCGCCGGTGGCACATCATTGGCAGCCGGTGGATCCTTCCAGTCTTCCGGACGATCGGCATCACTCAGCGGATCACGCCCCGGGCTCATACCCGGCGGCGCATCGTGATCGGCCAGCGTCGGCTCGTCCGTGCCGGGCACCGGACGGGTTGGATCGGTCGGCAGCACACCACCCTGAAACAGCAAATCATTAGCCATGACACACCTCACCGAGGAGGTCCGGAAAACCCGGGCCATACAGCTTGGAAGCGAGCCTCTAAACGACGTGCTATCGAACAGACCAACGGCAATCAGCCCTGCGCACTGAAACGGTCGCGGCTGTTGGTCAGGTGCAGCCACATGGCCGCGCGCGCGGCATCCGGATCCTGACGCTTGATCGCATTCAAAATCGCTTCGTGTTCGAGATTGGCCAACTGCCCCAGCTTGCTCAAATCCGCCGCGCCCCGCTCGGCGGCATTGAGCCGCTGACGCGGAATCATCGCGCTGCCCAGGTGCTGCATGATTTCGCTGAAGCAGACGTTACCCGTGGCTTCGGCGATCAGCAGATGAAAGCGTCGGTCGGCCTCGACGCAACTGTCGTTGCTGTCCAGCAGACGCTGATAGTCATCCAGCGCCTGACGCATTTGCAGCAATTGCTGCTCGCTGCGCCGTAACGCGGCCAATGCCGCGGCCTGTGTCTCCAGGCCCATGCGCAATTCAAGAATGCTGCGCACCCCGAGCGCCGTATCGACATTCAGCCGCAAGCCCTGCTCCGCAGCGCGCTCGATGACGAACGTGCCGATGCCGTGCCGCGTTTCGACCAGTCCCGACGCCTGCAATTTGGAAATCGCCTCGCGCACCACTGTGCGACTGACACCGTGCTCCTGAACGATGGCGTTCTCCGACGGCAGCTTGTCGCCGGGTAACATCTGGCCGAGCAGGATCTTCTGGGTGAGTTTTTCCACCAGGTCGTGCGCAAGGTTATGCGTGCGTTTAGGCGCGGGGGCGTCGAGGTCTTCTTGCATGATCAGTTCCGGGCATCGGGGCTCGCGGATCGTAGCACTACGCAGTCGCTGACGAGATTGATTTTAGCGCTAAAATCGCCTCCATCTTGTATGACAACATGCAGGAAATCTGGATTTCAGCCTCAAAGAGTCGGTTGAGCACATTTAAAAAATTCTAAAAATGGTCTCTGAGAAAAGAAAGCAATGACCGGAAAACCCCAATAGAACCGACTAATTTTGCGAAAAAGGACATAAGAAACCAGCCTGCCAGATGAATTTAATCGCCCCACCCCACTTGTAGGACAAAAAATTCAAGTTGTATGATGTCTATCAACAAAGCAGCACACAGCACTACCCCCGCATAAAAATAATCAGTGGGAGAAAAACAAGTGAAAACCTCCATCTCCGGGATGAACGAGGGCGTCGATTCGACACTCGCGTCCGCCATCTCGAAAGTGAAACGCCACGTCCTGCCGCTCTTCGTGATCATGTTCATCGTCAATTACATTGACCGGGTGAACATCGGTTTCGTCCGCACTCACATGGAACATGACCTGGGCATTGGTGCTGCCGCCTACGGCTTCGGCGCCGGTCTGTTCTTCATCGGTTACGCGCTGTTCGAAGTCCCGTCCAACATGCTCCTGCAGAAAGTCGGCGCGCGTATCTGGCTGACCCGAATCATGCTCACCTGGGGTCTGGTCGCCGCCGGCATGGCGTTCATCCAGAACGAAACGCACTTTTACATCCTGCGCTTCCTGCTCGGTGTGGCCGAGGCCGGATTCTTTCCCGGGGTGATCTACTACTTCACGCGCTGGCTGCCGGGTGCCGAACGCGGCAAGGCAATCGCGATTTTCCTCAGCGGCTCAGCGGTCGCCTCGCTGATCTCCGGCCCGCTGTCCGGCCTGCTTTTGCAGATCAACGGCCTGGGCTTGCACGGCTGGCAGTGGATGTACTTCATCGAGGGGATGTTTTCCGTGGGACTGTGTGTGTTCGTCTGGTTCTGGCTCGACGCCAAACCGCACGACGCGAAATGGCTGACCCGCGCCGAACAGGACGCACTGGTCGGCGCCATCGATGATGAACAGAAGGCCCGCGAAGCCGCGACGCCGATCCGCCCGTCGATGGGCAAACTGCTCAAGGACCGGCAGATCATCCTGTTCTGCCTGATCTACTTTTTCATCCAGCTGACGATCTACGCCGCGACGTTCTGGCTGCCGAGCATCATCAAGAAAATGGGCGAGATGAGTGACTTCCAGGTCGGGCTGTTCAACTCGATTCCGTGGTTGCTGTCGATCATCGGCATGTACGCTTTCGCCGCTTTCTCGGCCAAGTGGAAGCACCAGCAGGCCTGGGTCGCGACCGCGCTGCTGATTGCGGCGGCGGGGATGTTCATGTCCACCACCGGCGGGCCGATTTTTGCCTTTGTCGCGATCTGTTTTGCCGCGCTGGGCTTCAAGTCCGCTTCATCGTTGTTCTGGCCGATTCCACAGGCCTATCTGGATGCGCGAATCGCTGCAGCAGTGATCGCGCTGATCAATTCGGTGGGCAACCTTGGCGGCTTCGTCGCGCCAACCACCTTCGGCTTGCTCGAAGAGCACACCGGCTCGATTCAGGGCGGCCTCTATGGCCTGGCCGCGACCTCGATCATCGCCGCGATCATCGTCTTCGCCGCGCGCACCACGCCCAAACCCGCTGCAGACCTCGCCGTGGCCGAAGCCGCGCCAAAGCACGCCTGAATTCTGTCTTATTAGGATAAAAATCATGACCGCACACGACACCGCCAAAGCGCCGATCATCACTGACATGCAAGTGATTCCGGTGGCCGGCCACGACGGCATGCTGCTCAACCTGAGCGGCGCCCATGGGCCGTTTTTCACCCGCAACATCGTCATCCTCAAGGACAACGCCGGGCACACCGGCGTCGGTGAAGTGCCCGGTGGCGAGCGCATCCGCCAGACGCTGGAGGACGCTCGCAGCCTGGTGCTCGGCAGCTCGATCGGCAACTATCAGAAAATCCTCAATCAGGTGCGTCAGACCTTCGCCGAGCGTGATGCCGGCGGCCGTGGCCTGCAGACCTTCGACCTGCGCATCACCATTCACGCAGTGACCGGACTCGAAGCCGCCCTGCTCGACCTGCTCGGCCAACACCTCGACGTACCGGTCGCGGCGTTGCTCGGCGAAGGCCAGCAGCGCGATCAAGTGAAGATGCTCGGTTATCTGTTCTACGTCGGTGACCAGCGCGAAACCAGCCTCGCCTACCGCAGCGAACCGGATGCCGATAACGACTGGTTCCGCGTGCGTCACGAGAAAGCCATGACCGCCGAAGCGGTGGTGCGTCTGGCTGAAGCGGCCCAGGCGAAATACGGCTTCCAGGACTTCAAACTCAAGGGCGGCGTGCTCAGTGGCGATGCGGAAATCGAAGCGGTGACGGCCCTGGCCGAACGCTTTCCCGAGGCGCGCATCACCCTTGACCCGAACGGCGCCTGGTCCCTGAAAGAAGCGATTCGTCTGTGCCGCGATCAGCATCACGTGCTGGCTTACGCCGAAGACCCCTGCGGTGCGGAAAACGGTTACTCGGGGCGTGAAGTCATGGCCGAATTTCGCCGCGCCACCGGACTGAAGACGGCGACCAACATGATCGCCACCGACTGGCGCGAGATGGGCCACGCGATCCAGTTGCAGTCGGTGGACATCCCTTTGGCCGACCCGCACTTCTGGACCATGCAAGGCTCGGTGCGTGTCGCGCAACTGTGCCATGAATGGGGCCTGACCTGGGGTTCGCACTCCAACAACCACTTCGATATCTCGCTGGCGATGTTCACCCATGTCGCGGCAGCGGCACCGGGCAACATCACCGCCATCGACACGCACTGGATCTGGCAGGACGGCCAGCGTCTGACCAAGGCGCCGCTGCAGATTGTCGACGGCTGCGTGCAAGTGCCGCAAAAGCCGGGTCTTGGGGTGGAGCTGGACATGGATCAGGTGGGCAAGGCTCACGAACTCTACAAAGGCATGGGCCTCGGTGCACGGGATGACAGCGTGGCGATGCAGTTTTTGATTCCGGGATGGACGTTCGATAACAAGCGGCCGTGCCTGGTGCGCTGACATTCTCAAGCTCACCGCACTTCAAATGTGGGAGCGGGGGGGGGGGGGGGGGGGGGGGGGGGGGGGGGGGGGTGGGTTTTTTTTGTTTGG
>NZ_JANLOG010000096.1:0-11995 GCF_025466205.1 Pseudomonas sp. 13B_3.2_Bac1 | reverse complement strand
GCTCACTCCTACAAGGGCTCTGTGTAGTTCTTGAGAGTTTGCTTTATCGAATCACCAGACCGGGCTTCGACCCCCGATCTGCAATCACTTGAATAGCCGCCGCCGCTCCGGCAGGCTGGCACGATTAACGACCCTCAACCGGGAGAGACACACACAATGGCACTTATCAGCATGCGCCAGATGCTGGACCACGCAGCCGAGTTCGGCTACGGCGTTCCAGCCTTCAACGTCAACAACCTTGAGCAGATGCGCGCCATCATGGAAGCCGCTGACAAGACTGACTCCCCGGTGATCGTCCAGGCTTCGGCCGGCGCTCGCAAATACGCCGGCGCGCCATTCCTGCGTCACCTGATCCTGGCCGCGATCGAAGAATTCCCGCACATCCCGGTGTGCATGCACCAGGACCACGGCACCAGTCCTGACGTCTGCCAGCGCTCCATCCAGCTGGGCTTCAGCTCGGTGATGATGGACGGCTCCCTCGGCGAAGACGGCAAGACCCCGACCGACTACGAATACAACGTCCGCGTTACCCAGCAAACCGTGGCCATGGCTCACGCCTGCGGCGTTTCGGTTGAAGGCGAGTTGGGCTGCCTGGGTTCGCTGGAAACCGGCATGGCCGGTGAAGAAGACGGCATCGGCGCTGAAGGCGTTCTGGATCACAGCCAGATGCTGACCGACCCGGAAGAAGCCGCTGACTTCGTCAAGAAGACTCAGGTCGATGCCCTGGCCATCGCCATCGGCACCAGCCACGGCGCCTACAAGTTCACCAAGCCACCTACCGGCGACGTGCTGGCGATCGACCGCATCAAGGAAATCCACAAACGCATCCCGAACACCCACCTGGTGATGCACGGTTCCTCTTCGGTTCCGCAAGAGTGGCTGGCGATCATCAACCAGTACGGCGGCGACATCAAAGAAACCTACGGCGTACCGGTTGAAGAAATCGTCGAAGGCATCAAGTACGGCGTGCGCAAGGTCAACATCGACACCGACCTGCGACTGGCATCCACCGGCGCCATGCGTCGCCTGATGGCCACCAACCCGAGCGAATTCGACCCACGCAAATTCTTCGGTGCGACCGTGACGGCGATGCGTGATGTATGTATCGCTCGCTACGAAGCGTTTGGTACTGCCGGTAATGCTTCGAAGATCAAGCCGATCTCGTTGGAAGCGATGTTCCAGCGTTATCTGAAAGGTGAGTTGAACGCGAAGGTTAACTAAGCCTTAGCTTGAACCGCTGATACAAGAAACCCGCCGAGAGGCGGGTTTTTTATGGGTGGTGATTTCTTCGTGTAGCGACACTGTTCATGAGGAGTACCTGATAAATTGATCTAACTGAGTTTTGCTTATTTCCAATAGATCTCAATGACTGTCAGATCTGACAGTAGGCAACCTCAAGCGATACTCACAAGATAAGACTCCACCTCGTAATGGAGTACACAGCAATGACTATTAAGGACGTTAAACCCAGAGGCCCGGCCCCGGTTACCCTGCCAGTTGAGCCAAAAACGGAAGACCTCAAAAACTCCAAGGGGCCAGCTCCTGTCACACTCCCTAAGCAACCGGAGTAAGTCCTCTGGCTTTAGAATCCACAGACATGTGAATTCTTTTACTTCGTGAAGTATTGAGGCAATAGCTGTCCATGTGAGAAACCCGCCGAGAGGCGGGTTTTTTATGGGCGTAATTAAACAAATATTTCCGCTAGCGCTTCAAGCGTAGGCATCACTGCCGGAACGACGGTGAGCTCGCAATCCAGAGCGGCAATAATACGTGCATAGACATTCATGCACACGGAATGGGTGCCTTTCTCTATCGCGAGGTCGGCGAGTTGCGTTTGCGTTAGTCCGCGATTCAGACGCTTTATGCGTAACTGGGCGGCGAGGCGGCTTATTAATAGAGCGTGAACCATGTACTGTCTCTTTAACTTTCAAAGTTAACTGTGGCGTAAACGCTACATTTGACCGTCATGAGTCCGCTCGCACGCGTCCGCGTCTAAACCCGATCAGTGGATATTTTGGGTATTAGAAGTATTGAATATATGCTTTATTAATATAAAAACCTGTCAGATATAACAGGTGTGCCGGGCCAGTTGAAACATTAAGCTTCGAACTCACTTATTTTGTAGGGCGAAGATATGAAAAACGAATTTGAAGCTGGTAAGGGATTTTTTGGTGTACTGAATATCACTTACAAGCATCCAGAGTATGGTTCTCACCCGCTTAATCTTAAGGATGAAGGGTTGTACGCTGACGAAGAGTTTTTTTTTCTTAATCCCCGGTATAGGACTTTTGGGGGGCATGAATATTATATGGCGGTTAGATTTAAAAAAGACCTTGTCGTTGGTAAGGAATACAAACTAGAGGGGAATGATCATGGCCCGATTTGGGCGCAACTAGAATTAGACTCGGAAGCCGGTGATAAACATGCGAGTGGTACCTTTGAATTGACCAGAAGCGGGCACCGGCCCAAAGGAGTCTTTAATCTATTTGAGAAAGGGGTCTTTGAAGTAGAAGGTGATTTTGAGTTCTATGAAAACCGTAGCTGACATTGGTCTGATGCCGTAAGGCAGACTCATAGAGTCTGCCGTTTTTTGGGTTTTGCATCACCTGTGGATGCGCGCCAGTTTTATTTGTCGTGATCAATATCCAGCTTGGTAAATGTCACCTGCCCACCCTCACTGGTGTACCCGGTGTTGTCCTGCACATACACGCCGGCCTTGAAGTACAGCGGCTTATTCCGCCAGGTTGCGCTGATCTGTGAATCCCACTGATAGCCTGCCGCGCTCACGCCGAGCGCACCGCCGGGACTGAGGTGGATCAGGTAGTTGAATTCGTTGTCCAGCTTGATACCGGTCGCCAGGGTGATGACACGGCTTTCGTCATCGTCCGGGTGCATGCGCACTTTGATCACCAGGTTGCCGGTCTGGGTCTTTTCCTTGTACTGGTATTCGAGCTTGACCATCGGCTTCTGGCTTTCATAGGCGTGGATCTGGCCGATGACGATCTTGCCGGAGCTGGGCACCTTGTTCACTGCGAGGGTCGCGCGCAGGGTGTTGTCGGCGTCCGGGTAGTACCAGTTGCGCAGGGTGCCGTTGCTGAAGGTTTCGCGCAGTTCGGTGCGCGGGTAGATGGCGTTTTCGGTTTTTGACCCGGTGACCGGGGACCAGAAAAACAGCGTGCCGGTGTCGGAATGGAAGTACTGATCCTTGAAGCCATTCACCAGTTTGGAGGTTTCGACGGTGTACGGCGGATTGCCGACGGGAACGCTGAGGTTCCAGGTTGCGAGATCGATCATGTCGGTTCTTCCACTCAATTCATCCTGAACGCGAGTGCCAGAAGCTCTAGCCCGCGCCTTTTCGGGCGGCCTTTATAAGCGTAGAGGACTTTTTTGTTAACGCCCGTTTGGCAGATGATTGGCGTCAACATCCTGTCGAAATGCCATCTGTGCCGGTTTCCGCGGGCTGCAGGGGTGACCGTTAGTCGGTAAATCGTCGCTTTGGCTAAATGATGGCGGCGTGACAGCTTCTGCTTTCACAGTTCCGGGACTAGAGTGATGACTCAGTAACTGTACGGTTTTCACAAGAAACCGACCGATATCCCGACAAGAGATGTCCCGACAAGAGAAGCAGCATGGAATGCGCGCAACCCCAGCCAGGTGAAGGCAGCTCTGTCCTTTTGATCGTTGATGATTACCCTGAAAACCTGATCAGCATGCGCGCGTTGCTGCAGCGTCAGGATTGGCACGTCATGACCGCCGCCTCCGGCTTCGAGGCGCTCAATCTGCTGCTCGAACACGACGTCGACCTGGTGCTGCTGGATGTGCAGATGCCGGGCATGGACGGCTTTGAAGTCGCGCGATTGATGCGCGGCAGTCAGCGCACACGCCTCACGCCGATCATTTTCCTCACCGCCAACGAACAGTCCCAGGACGCCGTGATCAAGGGCTACGCCAGTGGTGCGGTGGATTATCTGTTCAAGCCGTTCGATCCGCAGATCCTCAAACCGAAAGTCCAGGCGTTGCTCGAACACCAGCGCAACCGCCGCGCCTTGCAGCGCCTGAGTCATGATCTGGAGGTCGCTCGGGCCTTCAATGCCTCGGTGCTGGATAACGCGGCGGAAGGCATTCTGGTACTCGGCGAGGACGGCTTGATCCGCTTCGCCAACCCGGCGATTTCGCGGCTGCTGAATGCGCCGGTGAAAGAGCTGGAGGGCAAAGAGTTTCTCGATTACCTGCAGAAACCGCACATCCCGCTGTGGGCCGAATCCGAGTTGTTGGCCGGCTATAAACGCGGTGAGACCTTGCGTCTGCACGATGCGTTGTTGCGCACGGCACCGGGGCAACAGGTGCCGGTGGCGTTGTCCTGCGCGCCGTTGCCCGCCGAGCAACACGCGATGGTGGTGACGGTGCTGGACATGTCGGTGGTGCGTCACCTGCATCAGCAGCTGGAATTTCAAGCGGTCACCGATCCGTTGACCGGTCTGCTCAATCGCCGGGGCTTTTATCAGACAGTGGAAAACCTGCTGCTGCGCGGTGAACGCAGCGACAGCAGTTGGGTGCTGCTGTACCTCGACCTCGATGGTTTCAAGCGGGTCAACGATTCCCTCGGCCACGATGCCGGCGACCGGGTGCTGCGCTGGGTCTCCGAACAATTGAAAGCCTGCCTGCGACCGTTCGATATTCTCGCGCGTATGGGCGGTGACGAGTTCACCGCATTGCTCGATCTGGAATTCCCCGAGCAAGCGGCGAAGATTGCCGAGAAACTCATCGAACGGGTGTCGATCTGTCAGCAAATCGAAGGGCTGGACATCGCCCTCGGCGCGAGTATCGGCATCGCCACCTACCCGGACTGCGGTTCTAACCTCGACGGCTTGCTGCGCGCCTCGGACATCGCCATGTATGAGGCGAAGCGCGCCGGGCGTCAGCAGTATCGTTTTTATGATCACGAAATGAACGGTCGCGCCCGCTCGCGGCTGATGCTCGAGGAAAGCGTGCGCAACGCCATCGAGAACCGCGATTTCAATCTGGTGTATCAGCCACAGGTCGCGATCGACAGCGGGCAGATCCGCGGTTTCGAGGCGTTGCTGCGCTGGCAGCATCCGAGCGTCGGCGATGTGCCGCCGGGGTTGTTCCTGCCGTTGCTGGAAGAGGCGCGACTGATCAGTCGGCTCGGCAGCTGGATTTATCATCGCGGCGCCGGCCAGCGCAAAGCCTGGGAAACCCTGTTCGCCGAGGATCTGGTGCTTGGCGTGAGTTTGAGCAACACCCAGTTCGGGCTGCCGAACCTGGTCACCGAGTTACGCCAGGTGCTGGAGCGGCACTCGTTGCAGCCGCGGCAACTGGAGGTGGAAATCACCGAAGACGCGCTGATGCACAACCCCGACGAGACCCGCAAACAGCTGCGCCTGCTGCGTAATCTCGGGGTGCGCGTGGCGCTGGATGATTTTGGTTCGGGACCGTGTTCGCTGGCGCATCTGCGTGATCTGGAACTGGACACGCTCAAGCTCGATCGACACCTGATCGCGCGGCTGCCGGATTCGACGCGCGACGCGGCGCTGGTCAGCAACGTGATCAATCTGTGCAAGCAGTACGGTTTGCTGGTGATCGCCGAAGGCGTGGAAACCATCGAACAGTACCAATGGCTGCAAGCGCATGGCTGCGAATATGTGCAGGGTTTCCTGGTGGCGCGCCCGCTGACCTCCGAAGACGCCGCCAGCTTCGCCGAGCCCTTCGACTGGGGCGCGCTGCCGGTTTGAATTCGCTACACTGGCGCTCTTTTCGAACCGTGTTGCCGTGTCCATGACTGCGTTGAAATACCTCCAGGCCTATCCCGCGCAATTGCAGGATCAGGTGCGCCAACTGATCGCCGAACAGCGTCTGGGTGACTACCTGAGCCAACGCTATCCGAGGCGTCACGACGTGCAGAGCGACAAGGCGCTGTACAGCTACGCGCTGGACCTGAAGCAGGAATACCTGCGCAACGCGCCGGCCATCGACAAGGTGCTGTTCGACAACCGCCTCGACCTGACGCACCGCGCGCTGGGCCTGCACACCACGGTTTCAAGAGTGCAGGGCGGCAAGCTCAAGGCCAAGAAAGAGATTCGCATCGCCTCGTTGTTCAAGGAGGCGGCACCCGAGTTCCTGAAAATGATCGTCGTGCATGAACTGGCGCACTTCAAGGAATCGGACCACAACAAGGCCTTCTATAAATTGTGCGAGCACATGCTGCCGGGGTATCACCAGGTCGAGTTCGATCTGCGGGTGTACCTGACGTGGCGGGATCTGCAATAGCCGTTAACAAGGAGCGTGTGGATGGACGTCAGCAAGACCAAAAGCAGTTTTTACCGGCGCCTGTACGTGGCCTACCTGATCGACAGCGGCCTGGCCCCAAGCGTCCCGGCGCTGACCGAAGTGACCGGCATGCCCCGGCGCACGGCGCAGGACACGATCGCCGCGCTGGCGGATCTGGATATCGTCTGTGAATTCGAGCAGGAAGAGGGCGCGCGCAACCATGCCGGGCGCTATCGGATTCGCGAGTGGGGGGCGATTGATCGCGGGTGGATCGAGCGTAATCTGCGGCAGATCAAGGCTGTGCTGGAGTATCCCTGAGTTTCGCAGTGCCTGAGCTGACGCCTTCGCGAGCAGGCCCGCTCCCACCGTAGACCGAGTTCCTTCAGATGGAATGCGATCAAAATGTGGGAGCGGGCTTGCTCGCGAAGGGGCCCTCAAGGACGACGCATGCCTATGTGCGGAATGTCATCCTCCAGATACTCCTCACCCGCCACGACAAACCCGTACCTGCCGTAATACCCCTGCAAATGCGCCTGCGCCGACAGATAGATCGGCACCTGCGGCCAATGCTTCTCGGCCTGTTTCAGTGCGTGTTCCATCATCACATGCCCCAGCCCTTTGCCACGGCCCTGCGGCGCAATGATCACGCGGCCGATCACCACGTCACCGCCTTGGGATTCGGGATCCAGCAGGCGTAGATAGGCCATCAACTGATCATTTTCCCAACCCATGAGGTGATGGGTGTCGCCGTCCAGATCCTGGCCGTCGAGGTCCGGGTAGGCGCATTTCTGTTCGACCACGAACACCTCCGAGCGCAGCTTCAACAGCGCGTACAGCTGCTCTTTGCCCAGATCGCTGTGATGCTTGCAGATCCACTCGATTGTCATCTTCCAACTCCTTGAACTCCGTCGCCCGATACTAAGCGCACAGGCCCTGGATGTCTGTATGGCGGAAGAGTCTGTGACAAAGGTCAAAATGCCATCATTCCTTTCTCGCGGCGGCTGCTGCTTTGTGTAATCTGCTGGAAAGCGCTGTGCACTGGCTTCAATGAGCTAATGTTAGGGCCTGGGTTTCGCCGGTAAGGGGCCTTGGGGTTTTGACTGAAAACACGCCGGGCAACTCGCCCGCTAAGGATTTTCAAGCATGCCGCGACTGCATCGAGCCTTTGCGTTGGTCGGATTGCTCTTGCTGGCCCAAACCGCCGCAGCGGACAAGTTGCGGCTGGTGTTCGATATCTGGCCACCGTTTACCGACGACACGCTGGTCAACGGCGGCCTGGCCACCGACATCGTCAGCACCGCGCTCGCGCGGGCCGGTTATGCCAGCGACTACGAGCAGGTGCCGTGGGCGCGGGCGCTGCTGGGGGTTGGCGAGGGGCGCTACGACGTTCTGGTCAACGCCTGGTACAACGACGAACGCACCAAACTCGGCCAGTTCTCTGGCGAATACCTGCTCAATCGCATCCGCTTTCTCAAGCGCAAAGACACGCCGCTGGACTACAGCAACCTGGAGCAACTGCACACCTATCCGGTGGCGGTGGTGCGCGGCTATGCCTACTCGCAGGCGTTCGATGCGGATACCGCGCTCGAGAAAGTCCCTGTGCATAACTTCGCCATGGCCGTGCGCATGCTCGCGGCGGATCGAGTCAAACTGACCCTGGAAGATGAATACGTCGCGCGTTATTACCTGGCCCGCGAATCACCGAAAGTGCGCAACGCCGTGGAGTTTCTGCCCAAGCCGTTGAGCGAGAACAGCCTGCACATTCTGGTGAGCCTGAAGAACCCTGAGCATGAACAGATTGTGGCCGGGTTTGATAAGGCGATTGCGGCGATGAAGGCGGATGGGAGTTATGACCGGTTGTTGCGTCAGCATGGGATGTAGGGGCTGATCCGGAAATGGCTGTGTGGCTGATGGCCCTTTCGCGGGCAAGCCCGCTCCCACATTTGGAATGCGTTCTCCTGTGGGAGCGGGCTTGCTCGCGAAGAGGCCCTGACAAACACCGAAAAACTCAGGCTTCGCTGGTGTCCTTGATCAGGTGCGCCGCCAACGTCCGCAACGGCCCCAGCTGCCGGCAGATCAACGCCAGTTGCGTCTGCACCAGCCGTTGCCCTTCGTCGATCTCGTCCGGCATCTGCTCCAGCTCGTTGGCCAGTGCTTCCTCTTCGTCACTCTGAATCGCCACTGGTTGCTTGTTCGCCAGCCCCTGGGCGATGTCGTCGATGCTCGCGGCCAGTTTTACCCCGGCACCGTCGATCAGCTGTTCGCGCACGTCCGCCGGTAGCTGCGTTTCGCGATGCGCGCCCAGTCCGGACAGGTAACTGAGCAGGGTGTGTGACAGCACCAGGAAACGGAAGCCGACATCCGCTTCCTTCCGGAAATGCCCCGGCTCCATCAGCATGTTGGCCAAGGTGGTCGACAGTGCCGCATCGGCGTTGTGCGCGTTGCGTCGGGCCAGGCGATAGGCGAGGTCGTCGCTCTTGCCAGCGGCGTATTGCTGCATGATCTGGCGCAGATAGACGCTGTTGCAGGTCAGGGTGTTGGCCAGCACTTTATTCAGGCGTCGACCCTGCCAGTCCGGCAGGAACAGGAACACCGTCAGGCCGGCGATCAGGCTGCCGAGCAGGGTATCGAACAGGCGCGGCAGGAACAGCCCGTAGCCATCGCCGATCTGGTTGAAGCAGAACAGCACCATGATCGTGATCGCGGCGGTCGCCACCGTGTAGCGCGTGGTGCGGTTGGTAAAGAACACCACCCCGGCGGCGATCGCGAAGCACGACTGCACCAGCGGGCTGGGGAACAGATCGAACAGTGCCCAGGCCACGGTCAGGCCGATGGCGGTGCCGAGAATCCGCTGACCGAGTTTGCGCCGGGTTGCGCCGTAGTTCGGCTGGCAGACGAACAGGGTGGTGAGGATGATCCAGTAGCCCTGCGACGGGTGAATCAAGTGCACCATGCCGTAGCCGATACTCAGCGCCAGCGGCAAGCGCAGGGCATGGCGGAACAGCAGGGAAGTCGGTGTCAGTTGCGTACGCAGGCGAATCCACACGTCCTTGAGGTTGCGCGGCGAGCGGTCGAGCAGGCTGCTGTCGGTGGCGTCCGCCAAGGCATCCGGGTTGCTCGCGTCGCTGAGTAAACGGTCGAGGGTGCCGAGGTTGGCCGCCAGTGCACGCAGCGAACGCAGGAGGCCGCGCCACGCCGGATTGCTCTGGATGCGCAGGTGTTCAAGGGAGGCATCGAGGTCAGTCAGCGCTTCGGCAAAACTGGCGTCGTAGACGAACGGCTGGCGCATCTGGATCGATTCGGCCAACGCGCGGCAGGCCTTGCCCTGCTGGCGCAACAAACGCTGGCAGCGGAACAGCACGTCGCTGTGGAAGAACGCATCGGCCAGCGCGTTGTACGGATAGTGCGAAGAGCTGGCGCGTTCGTGGATGTCCTGGGCGAGGAAGTACAGCTTCAGATAACGGCTGACTTTCGAACCCGGGCGGCCGTTGCCGACCCGGTGCAGAATGATTTCCTTGGCGCTGTTCAGCGCTGCCACCACTCGACCGTTCTGCTGCGCCAGTTCCAGTCGCCGCCCCTCGACGTCCAGTTGGCGGATCGGCTCGAACAGCGAGGCTTTCAGCTTCAGGTAGAAACCCAGTTCACGGAACAGCCGCGCCAGACTCTGCTGCACCGGCTGGTTGGAAAACATCGCCTGCCACAGCACCGAGAGCAGGCCGTACCACGCGGCACCGGCCACCAGCAGCATCGGTTCGTGCCAGAAATCGGTGACCGCGCCGCCGCGCTGATCCACGCCGATCATGGTGTAGACCGACAGAATCAACGTCGCCGAGGCAATCGCCCCGTAACGCTCGCCGAGCGCGCCGAGCATGGTCAGGCCGAAGCTGGCCAGTGCCAGAGCGATGGCAAACACGATGGGGTAGGGGAAGAGCAGTTCCACCGACAGCGCGGCGATGCTGAAACACACCAGTGTGACCGCCAGTGCGTTGAGGCGACCCTGCCAGCTGTCGTCGGTCTCGGCCAGGGCGCTGGCGATAATCCCCAGGAACAACGGGATCAACAGGCCCATTTCATCCTGATACCAACACAGCGCCATGCTGCCGGTCAGGGCGATGAACACCCGCACGCTGTAGCTGAATTTATCCAGCGCCCACAGGCGCCGCAAAGACTGACGAAACGAGGTCGAGGACATGAAGTGCGAAGGCCTTCCGAGGCGATGCCGCTAAATTGAGCCAGTAATGACGCCGACGCAATGGCGCCGATCACATCTGACAGCAAAAAGTGTTCCTTACTGCATCACGCATAACAACTGTGGGAGGGGGCTTGCTCCCGAAAGCGGTGTGTCATTCAACATGTATGTCGACTGATCCAGCGCATTCGCGAGCAAGCCCGCTCCCACAGTTTTTGATTTGTGTTGGATCAGACGTACTGCGCAGCCGCGTAACCCGAGGCCCAGGCCCACTGGAAGTTGAAACCGCCCAGATGCCCGGTGACGTCGAGCACTTCGCCGACAAAATACAGGCCCGGGCTTTTCAGCGATTCCATGGTCTTGGACGACACCTCGCGGGTATCGACGCCACCCAGCGTGACCTCGGCGGTGCGGTAGCCTTCGGTGCCGGCCGGGACGACTTTCCAGCTGCCGAGCTTGTCGGCGATCTGTGCCAGTTCGGCATGGGTGTACTGCTTCATCGGTTTGGAAACGAACCAGTTGTCCGCCAGCAGATTGGCCATCTTCTTGGTGAAGATCTCGCCGAGCAGGGTTTTCAGCTCGCTGTTCGGACGCTCGGCCACTTGCTGCTGCAGCCATGCGGCGGTGTCGTGATCCGGCAGCAGGTTGATCTCCACGGTATCACCCGGTTCCCAGAACGACGAGATCTGCAGAATCGCCGGGCCGCTGAGGCCACGGTGAGTGAACAGAATGTTCTCGCGAAAGCTCTGCTCGTTGCAGCTGACCAGACAATCCACCGAGGTCCCGGACAGTTCGGTGCACAGTTCCTTGAGCTGATCGGTGATGGTGAACGGCACCAGCCCGGCGCGGGTCGGCAGCAGTTCATGGCCGAACTGTTTGGCCACCTGATAACCGAAGCCTGTAGCGCCCAGCGTCGGGATCGACAGCCCGCCGGTGGCAATCACCAGCGACTGGCACTGAACCTGACCGAGGGTGGTGTCGAGCAGGTAACCGTTCTCGACTTTCTCGATGGTCTGGATCGAGGTGTCGAGGTGCAGCTCGACGCCGACCTGATCGCACTCGTCGAGCAGCATGCCGAGGATGTCGCTGGATTTGTTATCGCAGAACAACTGGCCGAGTTTCTTCTCGTGGTACGGCACGCCGTGCTTGGCGACCATGCCGATGAAATCCCACTGGGTGTAGCGCGCCAGTGCCGATTTGCAGAAATGCGGATTGTGCGAGAGGAAATTGCTCGGTTCGGTGTACATGTTGGTGAAATTGCAGCGGCCACCACCGGACATCAGGATTTTCTTGCCGGCCTTGTTCGCGTGGTCGAGCAGCAACACCTGACGCCCACGCCCGGCGGCGGTCAGTGCACACATCAACCCTGCGGCGCCAGCGCCAATGATCACGACTTCGGTAGAGCGCAAAACGGTGTCCTCTTGGTGGGTCGCTACAAAACAAACTGTGGGAGCGGGGGGGGGGGCGGGCGGGGGGGGGGGGGGGGCGCGGGCCGCGGGGGGTGGGGGGGGGGGGGCG
>NZ_JANLOG010000026.1:0-12096 GCF_025466205.1 Pseudomonas sp. 13B_3.2_Bac1 | reverse complement strand
CCCCCCCCCCCCCCCCCCCCCCCCCCCCCCCCCCCCCCCCCCCCCCCCCCCCCCCCGCTCCCACAGGGTTCTCGGTGTTCTTTCCAGCGGGTGGCAACCCCGGCATCGAGGCCGAACAGGTCGAGCACTCTGCCGAGGCTGTGATCGACCATCTGTGCAAGACTCTCGGGCCGGGCGTAGAACGCCGGCACCGGCGGGGCGATGATCCCGCCCATCTCGGTGACGGCGGTCATGTTGCGCAGGTGGGCGAGGGTCAGCGGCGTTTCGCGGGCCATCAGCACCAGCGTGCGGCGTTCCTTGAGGGTGACGTCGGCGGCGCGACCGATCAGCCCGGACGAAGTGCCGGTGGCGATCTCCGCCAGCGTGCGCATCGAACACGGCGCGACCACCATGCCCAGGCAGCGAAACGAGCCACTGGCGATCCCGGCGGCGACGTCATCGGCGCGGTGGTAGTGGCTGGCGAGCGCGGTGACCTCGGCCAGTTTGTAGTCGGTTTCATGGGCCATGGTCAGCAGCGCGGCGCGGCTGATGATCAGGTGGCTTTCGATGTCCAGTTCGGCGAGCAATTGCAGCAGGCGCACGCCGTAGATGAAGCCGGATGCGCCGCTGATGCCCACCACCAGCCGCTGGCGGTTCACGATGCCAGCCCTTTGAGCAGTTGCCGGGCACGTTCGAGCACGTCCTGATCGAGCTGCGCCTTGATCCCGTCGAAGCCCGAGCCACGGGTGGCGTCCAGGCCCATGCGCGAAGTGGTGCCGTTGACCGAGGACGACGGATCCAGCGGGCTGCCGGGCAAACCGTCGATCACGAAAATATCCAGATGCGGCTGGAAATGCGTGGCCAGCGCCCACAACACCTGGCTGTCGTCGGTGATGTCGATATCGCTGTCCACCGCGATCACGCTTTTCAGGTACGGGTCCCAGCCGAGCAGGGCGAGCATGATCTGCCGCGCTTCGCCGTCGCGGCTCTGATCCAGCGCCACATAGCAATGAAAGTGCGTGCCGGAATTCGGGTAATGCACGGCGGTGACGGCAGGGAAACGCGCCTTGAGTTTTTCGCTCATTTCCGCTTCGCGCGGTAGCCGCGCCAGTGTCAGGTGTTCGGCGTAGCGGCCGCCCATCACGTCCACCAGCCAGGCGTCCTTGCGCCGTAACAGGGTGTCGACGCGCAGCACGTTGTTGGTCGAGCGATCCGAGGAATAACCGCTGAACTCACCGAACGGGCCTTCCTCGGCGTAGGCCGTCGGATCGATGGCACCTTCGAGGACGAACTCGGCATAAGCTGGCACGCCGATGCCGTAACGCGGGGTCTTGACCAGTTCCAGCGGCGCGCGGAACAAGCCGCCGGCGACGGCGCGTTCATCGCTGCCGTAGGGCAAACGCGCCGCCGCCGCAAGCATGAACAGCGGGTGCGCGCCGACCACCATCGCCACGCGCAGTTCTTCACCGCGTTCACGGGCGGTCTGCAGCATTCGCCACAGGTGACCGCGCGAGTGCAGGCTGGTTGCCAAGGACTGGCGGGCGTGGCGCATCGAGCGGTGGTAGCTCATGTTGGCGATGCCGGTCAGTGGGTCCTCGGCGATGATGATTGCGTTGGTGATGTACGGGCCGCGGTCGCTGTCGAAGTGCTTGAGCATCGGCAGCAGCGCCAGATCCACGGCTTCGCCTTCGAACACTTCATCAAGCACCGGGCCGGTTGCCACGTAGCGCGGGGCGATGGGCTGGTTGGCGCGGCTCTGGAAGGTTTCGTGCAATTGCGCCGGGGTGACGTCGAACAACCGGGCAATGCGTGTGCGGGAGGCGAACAGATTGGTCGCCACCGGCACCTTGAGGCCGCCGACGTTTTCGCAGATCAGCAACGGATCGCGGCCCTGTGCGGCGAGGGCATCGACCAGGGCAGTGACGTCCTGATCGGCAGAAAGCGCTTGGGTGATGGTCAGCACATCGTCCGGGTACTCACGGCGATAGGCGTCGATGAAAACGTGAAAATCCTGCGTGTCGCCGAGCTTCGAACGGGTCATGGTTTCACCTCGTAAAAAGCAGGCACGCAGGGGTGAGAGGGCGTTCGATCGAGCAGCCGTTGGCCTGCCGGTCGAGGGAACGCCGGGTCATCTTCGTGCCTGTAAAGTCGCTGTGTTGCCTCTACTGTTCACTTAGGTGCTGAGGAGATCCCTGTGGCGAGGGAGCTTGCTCCCGCTGGACTGCGCAGCAGGCCTTCGTCTTTGGGGCGGCTTCGCCACCCAGCGGGAGCAAGCTCCCTCGCCACTAGGGGTCAGCATGGCTTCAGCGAACAGCGGTATCAGAGGTACGTGGTGGTCAGGCGTATGTCGGCCTCAACCAGGTCTTTGGGCGGTGGCGTCGGCTCGATCCCGCACAACCGGGCGATGTTGTTGCCCAGGTAGTCCTCCAGATGATCCTCATCGATGCCCAGCCCTTGCGGTGCCGGTGAGCACAGCACCTCAAGCTCCCTTAGCCACATGCCCGGTTCGTTCGGCGGCGAATCGGTGCCGAACACGATCTTGTTGCGCGGCAGTTCCTTGGCGAATTCGACGATCCGCGACTGGAAGCACCAGCCGGATTCGCAGTACACGTTCGGCGTGTCCATCGCCATCCAGAACGCCTCGAACGAGTAGTTGCCGCCGGTCTGGATGCCGAAGTGGCCGATGATGAAATTGACCATCGGGAACTCGCGGATGATCGGGTAGAACATCGTCGGAATGGTGTACGGGCCATCGCCCGTATGGATCAGCACCACGATGTTGTACTTGGCGCAGACTTTCATCGCCGGACGCAACCAGTCCAGCGCCCGGTCCGGGCGATAGCCGTGCATGTTGGCGTGCAGCTTGAGCATCTTGAAGCCGTATTCCTTGATGTGGAATTCCAGCTCCGCCGCACCGTTTTCCGGTCCCCAGCGCGGGTTGAAGTTGAAGTTGCCGATGAAGCGATCCGGGTACTTCACGCACAGCTCGGCGACGTACGACATGTAGTCACGCACGCCCTCGCGGCCCCGGCGGTTGCCGTCGCGATAGCCGGTGTTGCCCGGTGGCGGCTGGATGAAGCCCATGTCGATGCGGCGCGGTTTGCCGTTGATCATGTACGGGCCGTCCATCAGCTTGAGCATGCGCTCGCCGGTGAACGGTTCGCCGGTGTGGCGCCAGGCCTCGTCGACCAGGTTGGTGGGGTGCAGATGGGTGTCGATGATCATAGGTTCAGCTCCTGGCCAGTTGCGTGGTGACGGGGCGCTTGAGCTGCGCCTCTGCTTCGGAAACGGAACGCGGCGGTGCGGTTGGCTCGAGGCCGATCATCCGCGCGGTGTTGTTGCCCAGGTATTCCTCGAGGGTGTCTTCGTCGAGGTTCAGGCCTTGCGGCGGCTCGTGGCACAACACTTCGAGCAGGCGCAGCCACATGCCCGGTTCGTTCGGCGGGGTGTCGGTGCCGAAGAGGATCTTGTGCGTCGGCAGGACCTTGGCGAACTCGACGATCCGCGATTGCAGGCACCAGCCGGATTCGCAGTAGACGTTGGGCAGTTCCATCGCCCATTGCATCGGTTCGAACACGTAGACCCCGCCGGTCTGCACGCCGAAGTGGGCCATGATGAAATTCACGTTGGGGAATTCCTTGATCATCGGCACCCATTCCGACGGGATGCTGTACGGCCCGTCACCGGTGTGCAGCTTGACCGGGATGCCCAGCTCGGCGCATTTCTCGAAGCACGGGCGCACCCAGTCCAGTGCACGATCAGGCCGGTAGGCGTGCATGTTGGCCTGCATCTGCACCATCTTGAAGCCGTGTTGCTTGACGTAGCGCTCGATCGCTTCGACGCCGTTTTCCACGCCGCAGCGCGGGTTGTAGACGAAGCAGCCGATGAAACGATCCGGGTAGGTCTGCACCATTTTCAGGGTGTAGGCCATGTAGGCGTCGATGGATTCACGGCCCGAGAGTTCGCCGTCGGTCCAGGTGTAGATGGTGTTGCCCTGCGGCGGCTGGATGAAGGCTTTGTCGATCCGGCGAGGTTTGCCGTTGACCATGTACGGGCCATCCATCATCTCCAGCAAACGCTCGCCGGTGAACGGGTCACCGTCATGCCTCCAGGCGAGGTCCACGAGATCCGTGGGATAGCAGCTGATATCGATGATCATTGAAGTCGATCTCCTGATAGCGGGGAAGGGAGCCTTGCGGCTCTCGGCATCCACGCCCCGGGCTATCGGCCATTTCTATGCGCAGCACTCGCGCATTCCCTCGCCTGTTCGCATCCGGCCCGGGTGGGTGGTTGCTGAGGGCGAGTATTGGAAAGGGCGGAGGGGTTCGTACAATATTAATTGGGCGCGCTGGTGATACTTGGGCGATATGGTTTTGGTTTTTACTTCTGTGGAAACTGTACCGGCGCTATCGCGAGCAGGCTCACTCCTACAGGGGGGCACATTCCAATTGTAGTAGTGAGCCTGCTCGCGATGGCGGAGTGTCATTCAACAGTGATGTGACCGATGGGGCCTCTTCGCGAGCAAGCCCGCTCCCACAGGGGGAATGCATTTCAGCGGAGGAATGCGCTCGAAATGTGGGAATGAGCCTGCTCGCGATGGCGGAGTGTCATTCAACAGTGATGTGACTGATGGGGCCTCTTCGCGAGCAAGCCCGCTCCCACAGGGGAATGCATTTCAGCGGGAGGAATGCGCTCGAAATGAGGGAGTGAGCCTGCTCGCGATGGCGGAGTGTCATTCAACAGTGATGTGACTGATGGGGCCTCTTCGCGAGCAAGCCCGCTCCCACAAGGGAAGTGCATTTCAGCGGAGGAATGCGCTCGAAATGTGGGAGTGAGCCTGCTCGCGATGGCGGAGTTTCATTCAACAGTGATGTGACTGAAGGGGCCCCTTCGCGAGCAAGCCCGCTCCCACAGGGGGAATGCGTTTCTGCTGGAGGAATGCGCTCGAAATGTGGGAGTGAGCCTGCTCGCGAAGGCGGAGTGTCATTCAACAGTGATGTGACTGAAGGGGCCTCTTCGCGAGCAAGCCCGCTCCCACAGGGGGAATGCATTTCAGCGGAGGAATGCGCTTGAAATGTGGGAGTGAGCCTGCTCGCGATGGCGGAGTGTCATTCAACAGTGATGTGACTGATGGGGCCTCTTCGCGAGCAAGCCCGCTCCCACAGGGGGAATGCATTCCAGCGGGAGGAGTGCGCTCGAAATGTGGGAGCGAGCTTGCTCGCGAAGGCGTCAGGACTGTGTGCGCGCAGCCAACTGCCTGATCACCTCAACCACCGGCGCCACGCGCTCGGCCTGCCCATGCGGCCACACCGCGTAGAGGTTGTAATGCGCAGCAATCTGCGCCTCGTTCAGCGCCACCAGCCGCCCACTGCGCAACGCATCGGCGGCGAGTAATCCGCGTACCAGTCCGGCGCCCACCCCGGCTTCGGCAGCCGCAATCAGGTTCGCCGCATTATCGAAAATCACCCGCGCCGCTGGCTCTACCGGCGGCATCCCGGCCGCATCCAGCCACGGAATCCACGACCTTCGCGTATACCCCAACAGTGGCAACTGCAGAATCTGCTCCGGGCTCAGCGGTAACTGCAGACCATAGCGCTCAAGCAGCGCCGGCGAAGCCACGGCCAACACTCGATCGCCACAGATCTGCGTCATCTCGCAGTCATCCCAATCGCCATAGCCGTAACGCAACGCCAGATCGACCCGCTCGAAGCTGCCGCGATCACTGCGCGGCATCGACAGCAGCGTCACCTCGTAATCCGGCAGTCCGTCGAGCAATTCCGGCAGGCGCGGATTGAGCCAGCTCTGCGCCAGTTCGCTGTCGACGTCTAACGTCAGACGCTGCGCCACGCTGCGGTTTTTCACCGAGGACAATGCCCGGTCGATCTGCGCCAGACCATCCGCCAGCACGCTGGCAAACAACTGCCCGGCATCGGTCAGGTTGCTGCCGCCGCCTTCACGCACGAACAGTGGCTGGCCGATGAATTCTTCGAGCGCGCGGATTTGCTGGCTGATCGCGCTGTGCGTCAAGTCGAGCTTGCGCGCCGCGCTGGAGAAACTGCCGCTGCGCGCTGCGTGGATGAACGCGCTCATGGACTGCACCGACGGGTATCGCTTGTACATGTTGTTAGTCCTGCTTACACCGGTTGGCAGAAATCGTCGCTGGCCGCGTGTTGCGTGGGCTTCCAATAATCGGTCACCAGGCCCGCACAAAGACGGGCCGCTCTTTTGGAGCCTGACAATGATCGCATTCACGGTAAACGGCGAACGACGCGAGCTGGATGAAGCGTCCCCCTCCATGCCCTTGTTATGGGTACTGCGTGATCAACTGAAACTCACCGGCACCAAATTCGGTTGCGGCATGGGCCTGTGCGGTGCCTGCACCGTGCACCTGGACGGCGTCGCGGTGCGTTCCTGCCAGTTGCCGCTGGCCGCCGTTGCGGGCCACAGCATCACCACCATCGAAGGTCTGTCACCGAACGAAAGTCATCCGCTGCAACTGGCCTGGGTCGCCGAAGATGTGCCGCAATGCGGCTACTGTCAATCCGGGCAGATCATGTCGGCGGCAGCCTTGCTCAACACGGGAGCGGCGGTGACCGACGATTCGATCCGCAATGCGATGTCGGGGAATATCTGCCGTTGCGGCACTTACGGGCGGATCAACAAAGCGATCAAACGTGCGGCGAATGCGCCGAAGGAGGCGTAATGAGCCTGCGCGACGACACCTTGATCGAACCGTCACGCCGGGTGTTTCTCAAGCAGGCAGCGACGGTCGCTTCGGGCCTGGCGATTGCCTTGTACCTGCCATCCGGCAGCGCCGCCAGCGACCCGAAAGCCCCAGCGCCGGCCACCGAATTCGAGCCCAACGCCTGGGTGCGGATCTTCCCCGACGGCACCGTGAAACTGGTGGTGCACAAGCACGATTCCGGCACCGGCACGCAAACCGCACTGGCTGCGTGTGTGGCCGAGGAGCTGGATTTGAACCCGATGACCGTGCAGGTGATCACCCCGGAAGATCCGTTCTTCGAGACCTACATTCACCCGATCTGGAAAGTCTTCTCCACCGGCGGCAGCACCAGTGTTTCGCTGGAATACGAGCGCTTGCGCATGGCCGGGGCCACAGCGCGGGCGTTGTTGATCGCCGCTGCGGCGAAGCACTGGAAAGTCAGCCCCGACAGCTGCAGCACCGAAGAAGGTCGGGTGGTTCATCTGTCCAGCAAACGCAGCCTCGGCTACGGCGACCTGGTCGGGGTGGCAGCGCGTCTGCCGGCACCGGCCCACGTCACGCTGAAGGATCCGGCGCACTTCAAATACATCGGCAAACTGCGCCACAAGCGGGATGCCGCGGCCAAGGTCTGCGGGCGCTTCAAGTACAGCATCGACGTGCAGTTGCCGGGGATGCTGGTGGCGGTGATTCAGCGGGCGCCGGTGGTCGGGGCGAAAGTCGTCAGCGTGGAATCGGCGGCGGCATTGCAGGTGCCGGGCGTGCGCAAGGTGATTGCAGTCCCCGGGCGCCCGGACGTGCTCGGCGGCAATCTGGAAGGCGTCGCGGTGCTGGCCGACACGTTCTGGGCGGCGCAGCAGGGCCGTAAAGTGTTGGAGATCAAGTGGAGTGATTCGCCACTGGCCGGGTTCGACAGCGCGGAACTGGCCAAGGCTCAAGCGGCTGCTATTACCGATCCGAAAAGCCAAACCATCAAGGCCATGACGCATGGCGATGTCGGCGCGCAATGGCCGCACGCGGCGAAGCTGATCGAAGCCGATTACCGCATGCCGTACAAGGTGCAGAACCCGCTGGAACCGATCTGCATCACCGCGCACGTGCAGGACAACGCAATCACCTATTGGGGCGGCGTGCAGGTGCCGTCGTCAGCGCTGGAAGCCGCGCAAACCGTGTGTAGCATCGCCAAGGACAAAGTCACCATCAACGAACTGGTATCCGGCGGCAGTTTCGGTGCACGGGAAGCCAAATACTGGTTGTTCGAGGTGGCGTATCTGGCGCAGCAAACCGGGGCACCGGTGAAGTTGCTCAACAGTCGTGAAGACGAGATGCACGCACTGTTCAATCACCCGGCCACACTGCACCGGGTCAAAGGCGCGTTGGATGCCCAGGGCAACCTCGCTGCGCTGCAACTGCACGCGGTATCACCCGCCTCGCCGGAGCAGTGGGAGCCGGGCTATTTCGAACGCCCGGATCACATGGATTACAGCACCACCGAAGCGATCACCGCGTGGGACTTCGCCTACCGTCCGCCGCACCTGGAGTTGAACTGGGTCAAGCACGAAAGCCATGTGCCCAGCGGCTGGTATCGCTCGGTGAGCTTCATCCCCAACGTATTCGCCGTCGAGAGCTTCATGGACGAGTTGGCGCATGCGGCAGGCGCGGATCCGCTGGCGTTCCGTCTGGCCAACATGCAAGAGCGGCCACGGCATGTGGCGGTGCTGAAACAGGCTGCCGAACGCGCCGGATGGGGCCAGCCGTTACCGCCCGGCACTGCGTTGGGCATTGCGACCAATCAGGGTTACACCAGTTTTATCGCGGTGGTGGCGCGGGTCGCGACGGTCGATGGCAAACCGAAAGTCGAGAAGCTGACCTGTGTGGTCGATTGCGGTCTGGCGGTCTCGCCGGGCGGGGTCGAGGAGCAGATCTACGGCGGACTGATGTGGGGCCTGGGCCATGCACTGTTTGACCGGCTCGATATCCAACAGGGCAGGGTGGTGCAGAGCAATTTCCACGACTACCGCGTGACACGCATGTCGGACATGCCGGCCACCGACATCGTGGTGCTCGATGGCGAGCCCGGCAAACCCGGTGGCGTCGGTGAGTTGGGCAGTCCGTCGGTGGCGCCAGCGATAGCCAACGCCTTGTTTGCGCTGACCGGCGTGCGCCAGCGTTCGACACCGCTGAGTCTGGGGTAGGCGCCATGGACCTGCGCCTGCTGCGGTATTTCATGGCCCTGGCCGATGAGCTGCATTTCGGTCGGGCGGCGGAGCGTTTGCACATCTGCCAGCCGCCGCTGAGCCAGCAGATTCGCCTGCTGGAGGAGGAGCTGGGCACACCGTTGTTCGAGCGCAGCCATCACCGGGTCGAGCTGACAGCGGCGGGGCAGATGCTCAAGGAGCAGGCGCCGCTGGTGTTCGAACAGCTGGAGCGGGCGCTGGACCTGACGCGTCAGACCGGGCGCGGGCAGCTCGGCGAACTGGAAATCGGCATGATCAGTTCGGTGATGGTCGGCGTGCTGCCCACGGCGTTGCATCTGTTTCGCGAGCGCTATCCGCAGGTGAACTGGCGCCTGCATGAAATGACCCCGGCGGCGCAGGTCAAGGCGTTGAAGGAAAAGCGTATCGACGCTTGCGTGTTTCGCGTCGGTTATGACGATCCGTTGCTGCGCAATGAGTTGCTGATCTACGAGCCGATCCATGTGGTGATGCCGGCCGATCATCCGTTGGCCAGCCGCGAGTTGCTGGCCCCGGCGGATCTGGCGTTGGAACCGTTTGTCGCGCTGGAGCTGAAGCAGTCGCGGTTCGCCAATTTCCTTTATCAGTGCTGCATTCAGGCCGGGTTCACCCCGCAGATCCGCCAGCAGGTGATTGAGGTGCAGACCTTGCTCAGCCTGGTGCGCGCGGGTTTCGGGGTGGCGCTGCTGCCGGCCTCGATCGAGCAGTTGGCCCCGGCGGGGCTGGTGTTCCGCAAGCTGACGCCGGCGCTGCCGGAAGTGCCTTTGTATGCGACTTACCGCGCTGACGATGCTTCGCCGGTGCTCAGGTTGTTTCTCGATACGTTGCGCGAGTTGGTGGAAACCTCCGGCCAACGCTAATCCCCCCTGTGGGAGCGGGCTTGCTCGCGAAGGCGGAGTGTCAGTTAAAAATCAGTTGAATGACACACCGCCTTCGCGAGCAAGCCCGCTCCCACAGGGGGATTGTGGTGGTGCGGGAATTTATGTTCGGCACGATCACGGGCGCCTGCGGTCGTAATCTTCACACGCGCATTCCCTGTGGAGATCCAATGAGCCAGGAAGTCCTGACCCGCGAAACCAATCGTCGCCAGTTGCAGCAGATCATCGCCGGGCTGTCCGACGGGGTGATTCTGTTGGAACTCGATCAGAGCATCCTCTGGGCCAATGAGGCGGCGCTGGCCATGCACGGTGTCAGCCGGATCGGTGAGCTGGGCACTAATGCCGATGAATATGCCAAGCGTTTCACTCTGCGGTATCGCAATAATCATCTGTTGCCGCCGGAGAGCTATCCGATCAGCCGCGTTGCCCGCTGTGAGGTCTTTAGTGATCTGTTGATCGAGCTGAGTGCTGTGGATGACCCCGAGCATGTCTGGGTGCACAGCGTGCGCAGCATGGTGCTCACCGACCGTGAGGGTCAGCCGGAGTCGCTGGTGCTGATCATGAGCGACGTCACCGATTGGGCCAACGCCGAGCAGCGCTTCGAAAAGACCTTCAATGCCAACCCGGCGCCGGCGGTGATCTGCCGCCTCAGCGATTTGCGCTACATCAAGGTCAATCCGGGGTTTTTGGAGATGACCGGTTATACCCGTGAGCAGGTGATCGGCACCTCGGCCTATGAGATCGATATTTTCGAGCAGGCCGAGCAAAGAGATCTGGCGATCCAGCGTCTGCGCGATGTGGCGACCATTCCGCAGATGCAGGCTGAACTGCGCCTGCCCGATGGCGGCAGCAAGCAAGTGATCGTCGCCGGGCAGCCGTTGGTGCTCAATGATGAGGATTGCATGCTGTTTTCCTTTGTCGACATGGAGCTGCGCCACAAGGCGGAAGTGGCGCTGCGTCAGAGTGAAGAGCGCTTCGCCAAGGCGTTCCGTCTGACCCCTGTGCCGATTCTGATCTGCAGCGCTGACGAGCAGCAGGTGATCGATGTCAATCAGGCGTTCCTCGACACCCTCGCGTACGAGAGTGACGATGTCGTCGGTAAAACCGTGACCCAACTGCATTTCATCGACGACGATGGCGCGCGGGCCCGGCTGCTGACTGCCTTGGCGAAAAGCGGTCGGATCGATCGGGTCGACGTCCGGGTGCGCAAGAAGGATGCAGAGCTGCTGGAGTGCGCGGTGTCCGCCGACACCGTGAATATTCAGGACACGCCGTGCTATCTGCTGGTGCTGATGGACATCACCGAGCGCAAGCGCACTGAGTTGGAGTTGGTGGCGGCGATTGAAGAGGTGATGAAAGATGCTTCGTGGTTCAGCCGGACGCTGATCGAAAAACTGGCCAATGTGAAGAAGGTCAACTCGCCGCAACTGCCGAGCGTGTCGTTCACTGACCTGACGGCGCGCGAGCGTGACGTGCTGGGGCTGATCTGCGAAGGGTTGGCCGACAAGGAGATTGCCGCACGCCTGAAACTGGCGCCGAATACCGTGCGCAATCATGTGGCGACCGTGTATTCCAAGCTTGATGTTCACAGTCGCAGCGAGGCGATTGTCTGGGCGCGGGAGCGTGGTCTGTTTTCTGGCGAGCGTGGCACGAAGGGGCAGCGGTAGGTGCAAATGCACTAGCCGATGCGGTGCAAATGCAGGTTCTGGTGCGGTGGGGCAGTTCTTAGTCTGTTGGGGTGCGATACGAGCCTGTTGGCTTGGGATCGTCTCCCTTCGAAACAGCTAAAGGAACAGGCTCCATGATGAATCTTGCGCAGTTGCGCGCCAGCCTCGAACAGAGTTTTTCGCCATTGGCGTGCGAGTGTTCAGTGGATGGGGATCATTCGCTGACGGTGAAGTTGTATCACCCGGGGTCGGGGCAGGTGGATCTGGTGATCAGCGGGTTGAAGCTCGATGCGTTGCGTACGCCGGAGGCGGTGGCGGCGTTGATTGATGAGTTGCGGTATGAGTTGGAGAGTAATTCTTTGCGGGCTGCTCGGGATCCGGATATGGCTTAGGGGTTGGGGGTGTTTTGGGTGTGTATCCGGTGCTGCGGGTGTTGCTGATTACGGTTCCGCCCTGACGGCGGGTCACTTTTTCCAGACGCCGAAAAAGTAACCAAAAAGGCTTTACCCTGACGTTCGGCCCTCGCCTGGGCTCGGGTTCCTTCGCTCCGGGATTCATCCGGGGGGGCAGCGCCTACGGTTTGCTTCGCTGCACCTCCTCTCGCTGTGTTTGGCTGC
>NZ_JANLOG010000146.1:0-12330 GCF_025466205.1 Pseudomonas sp. 13B_3.2_Bac1 | reverse complement strand
TGGTTTTGAGCTGCTGTTGAAATCAGCGGTAGGCAGTGGCAATGCCTTTGCGTTCTTCAATGCATTCCGGCGCGCCCATCTCGAACTCGCGACAGATCAGCGGACGTTTCTCGTAGATCGTGCACATCATGCTGTCGCGGTCCAGCGCCGCGCACCAGCCGTCGTCCAGACGCAGCATCACCTCACCACCCCACTCATCGGTATCGATAAAGCGTTCGGGCACGCCAGTGTCGGTGATCAGCATCACTTCAAGCTGGCAACAGCACGCCGCACAGGTCGAACACGTGACCGCTGGCTCGGTGATTTGCTGGTGGGGAATGGTTTTCATGGCGCCAGTGTAAGCCAGTCGCCTGTGGCTGTGTGAAAGGCCTGACAGACGCTCAGTGGCTGAGCCGCCGTGCCATCGCGTGCAGCACCGGAAACAGTACCGCCCATAGCAGGCCGATGCCGATCAGGGTCGGAATTTCCCCGTAGGGAAATTGCACCCCGGCGAGGCGCCCGCCACCGTAATAGGAAACAGCGCCGCCGACTGCGCCCAGCGCGCTTGCCAGCCACCACGGACGAGCCGTCCATTGCAGGCAGTGGCGCAACGTGGTGGCAAGCAGTGCCCAGAGGAGCATCAGCCAGAGCGGAATCAGCGGCGACGGATCCTGGAATTCGAACACGCCCGCCGCGCGCAACAGGCTGTCCACCGCTGTGCCGACAATCACTACGCTGAGAATCAAGCGACCCTCCGCCGACCAACTGCTGATCCAGCCCAGATGGATCACCAGCACCGCCAGCGCCACCAGCAACCACAGACTGTTGCCGCCGATCACGCAGGCCAGCCAGCCGACCTGGAACAGCACGGCATTGATCAGCCGCTCAAGCATCGAAGCGCCCGAGCAACGGCGCTGGCATTGCCGCCGGTTTGGCCAACAGCAATTGCGCGGTGCCGATGGTGCGCTCGAGGAACCCGCCTTCGCAGTAGCAGAGGTAAAACTCCCACAGCCGCAGGAAGTAATCGTCGTAACCCAACTCGCTCAACCGGCCATGGGCGCGGCGAAAGTTCTCGTGCCACAGGCGCAGGGTGCGGGCGTAGTGCAGGCCGAAGTCTTCCATGTGCAGCAGGTTCATGTCGGTCTCGCGGCTGACCACTTCGAGCATCTTCTGCACGCAGGGCAGGGCGCCGCCGGGGAAGATATAGCGCTGGATGAAGTCGACGCCGCGCTTGGCCTGCTCGTAGCGCTGCTCGCGGATGGTGATTGCCTGCAACAGCATCAGGCCGTTGCTCTTGAGCAGGTGCGCGCACTGTTTGAAGTAGGTCGGCAGGAAACGATGGCCGACCGCCTCGATCATCTCGATCGACACCAGTTTGTCGTATTCGCCGGTGAGGTCGCGGTAGTCCTTGAGCAGCAGCGTCACCCGATCCTGCAACCCCAGTGCTTCAATGCGCTTGGCGGTAAACGCGTACTGCTCTTTCGACAGTGTCGTGGTGGTGACGCGGCAACCGTAATGCTGCGCGGCGTAGAGCGCCATGCTGCCCCAACCCGTGCCGATCTCCAGCAGATGATCCTCGGGTTTGAGCGCGAGCTTCTGGCAGATCCGTTCCAGTTTGTTCAACTGCGCCTGTTCCAGGCTGTCCTCGGGGCTGAGGAACTGCGCGGCCGAGTACATCATGGTTGGGTCGAGAAACTGTTCGAACAGATCGTTGCCGAGGTCATAGTGCGCCGCGATGTTTTTCTGCGAGCCCTTGCGCGTGTTGCGGTTGAGCCAGTGCAGGCCTTGCACCAGCGGCCGGCTGAGGCGGGCCAGACCGCGCTCCATGGCGTCGAGCACGTCGAGGTTGCTGACGAACACGCGCACGACCGCCGTCAGGTCCGGCGAACTCCAGTAACCGTGGATAAACGCTTCGCCAGCGCCAATCGATCCGTTGCCGGCGACCATGCCCCAGACCGCGGCATCCTGGACATGGATTTCGCCGAGCAGGTGGCTGCCCGGCGTACCGAACATCAGGCGTTCGCCGTCCTCGACCACCAGCAATTGCCCGTGTTTGAGTTGACTCAGTTGCCGCAAAACGCCACGACGCAGCAGCGAACCGGTCAAACCGTTGGTGCTGAAGCGACTGGCCGACAGGCTAGAGGATTTCATGGCGGTGCTCCTTGGGAGGCACGGTGGCGATTTGAAAGCTGCCGTCGGCAGCCTGATGAGCAAAAATCGGGGCACGCTTGAGCAACAGGCGCACGGCTTGCCAGTAAATCGCCAGACAGGTTTTCGCGGTCATCCACGGAAAACGTCGCAAGTAGCGGTGCAGGCTGTGGCGGTCGAGGGGTTCGCGCTGCAGATTGAGCGTGGCGTCGAACAGCTTGTGCTCACCCTGCCAGTCGGCCATGTGCACGCCGAGCTTTTGCGCCGCCGGGCTGAAGCTCATGCGGTACTCGAGATCGCGTGGCAAAAACGGCGAGACATGAAAGGCCTTGGCCACAGCAAAGTGCTGGTGAAAGTCTTGCAGGTCGGTCGGTGTGCGGGCCGGCAGCACGTAGTGATAACGCTCGCGCCACGGCGTGTTGGTGACTTCGCAGAGAATCGCCGCCAGTTGCCCGTCGGCCTCGTGGCAATAAAAGAAGCTCACCGGGTTGAACGCCAGACCCCAACTGCGTGGTTGGGTCAACAGACAGATCGAACCCTGCGGCTGGTGGCCGATGGCGGCACCGACTTGCTGGCGTACCGCATCGATCAGGCGCATTCCATTGCCGGTGAAGGTTTTCAGGTAGTCGGTTTCGCGAAACGAAAACGCTGCAAAGCGGCTGCGACTGGCAAACGGCGACAGGTCGAATACGGCGTCCTGTTCCGCCAGATCGAGATACAACAGACCGATCCGGTAACGGAATTCGTGGCGTCTGGGCGAAAAGCGCCGATGGCCGATCCAGCCGCTGTACAGGGCGCTGTTCATAAGCTTTCCCCGAAGGCGGCAGCCACGCGCAAGGCGCTGACGACACCGTCCTCATGAAAGCCGTTGGCCCAGTAGGCGCCGCAGTAGTGGGTGTGCTGCTGACCGTCGAGTTCGGCCCAACGGTTCTGCGCCGCCACGGCCGCAAGGCTGAACTGCGGATGGGCGTAGGTGTATCGGGCAAGCACCTTGGACGGGCTGATGCCGGCGCTCTGATTGAGGCTGACGCAGAACGTGGTGTCGCTCTGAATGCCCTGCAGGATGTTCATGTCGTAGGTGACGGCCGCGTGCGTATGGCCGGCGCCGCTCAAGCGATAGTTCCAGCTGGCCCACGCCAGTTTGCGGGTCGGCAGCAGACGGGTATCGGTATGCAGCACCACTTCGTTATCGGCGTAGGGCAGGGCGCCGAGGATCGATCGCTCCGCCTGGCTTGGCGTGGCGAGCAATTGCAGGGCCTGGTCGCTGTGGCAGGCGAGCACAACCTTGTCGAAACGCTCGATGCCGGCCGGGCTGTGGATAACCACGCCGTGTTCGTCGCGATCGATGCGCGTCACCGGGCAACTGAGGCGGATCTTGTTCTTGAACGCAGCGGTCAGCGGTGCGACATAGGCACTTGAGCCGCCCTCGATCACCTGCCATTGCGGGCGATCACTGACTGACAAGAGTCCATGATTCTTGAAGAAGCGCACAAAGAATTGCAGCGGGAAATTGAGCATCTCGGCCATGGGCATCGACCAGATCGCCGAGCCCATCGGCACGATGTAATGCAGGATGAAACGTTCACCATAACCGCCGGCCTTGAGGTAATCGTCGAGCGTGGTGTCGGCGGCGATCCGCTGTTCGGCGAGGTCGCGCTGGGCTTCTTTGTTGAAGCGCAGGATATCGCGCAACATGCCCCAGAACCCCGGCGACAACAGGTTGCTGCGCTGGGCGAACAAACTGTTGAGGTTGTTGCCGTTGTATTCCAGGCCAGTGTCCGGATCGGTGACCGAGAAGCTCATTTCCGTCGGTTTGAACGACACGCCGAGCTGGCCGAGCAAACGGATGAAGTTCGGGTAGGTCCAGTCGTTGAACACGATGAAGCCGGTGTCCACGGCGTATTCGCGGCCTTCGACGGTCACCTCCACGGTATGCGTGTGGCCGCCGACCCAGTCGCTGGCTTCGAACACCGTGACATCGTGTTGGCGATTGAGCAGATAGGCGCAGGTCAGGCCTGCGATTCCGCTGCCGATGATGGCGATTTTCACGAGGGTTCCTGCAGCGGTGGCGGTTTACGCACCATGCGTTTGCCGATCGCCAGTTGCACCCGCGACGGCAGTTTCGACAGCGGCCACAACGCCGCCATGAACAGCGCCGGGAAAGCGATCTCCAGTGGTCGATCCTTGAGTTTGGCGAAGATGTGCCGCGCGGCTTTATCCACAGGCCAGCTCAGCGGCATCGGGAAATCGTTTTTCGCTGTCAGTGGCGTATCGACGAACCCCGGGCTGATGATGGTGACCTCGATCCCTTCATCCGCCAGATCAATGCGCAGCGATTCGAACAGGTAACGCAGGCCTGCCTTGGAGGCACCGTAGGCTTCGGCGCGGGGCAGCGGCAGGTAGGTCACCGAGCTGGCCATGCCGATCAGATGCGGCGCGGTGCCCTTGCGCAGCAACGGCAGGGCGGCTTCGATGCAATAGCTGCTGGCCAGCAGATTGGTGCGCACCACGTGCTCGATGATCGACGCGTCGAATTGCCGGGCGTCGACGTATTCACAGGTCCCGGCATTGAGAATCACCGAATCCAGCGAGCCCCAGGTCTCGCTGATCTGCTGACCGATCTCACGCACGGTCTGACTATTGGTCAAGTCTCCGGGCACCACCAGCACTTGGCCGGGGTAGCGCTGGGACAAGACTTTCAAGGGCGCCACCTGGCGTGAACTGACGGCCAGATGCGCGCCGCTTTTCAGAATCTCTTCGGCCAGCGCGGCGCCGATGCCACTGCTGGCTCCGGTCAGCCAATAACGCCGTGGAGGTGTACGACTCATCCCATTCTCCTTTTCAGCCAGGCGATCACCCGGCCCAATACGGGTAAATGTTCATACAGCATGGCCCCGGCATCGAAGTAATCCCGGTGGCGATAAACCTTGTCGCGCCAGAGCAGATGCGAACACCCGGCGACGCGAATCAAACGACCACCGGCCAGACGCGGGTGGCGGTAACTCATGACCCAGCGCAGGTAACCTTCACAGTCACCGATCTGGTCGAAGCCGTGGAAATCGAAACGCAGCTCGCTGACGTTGGCGTACAGCTCGCTGAAGTAATGACGCAGTTGCGCCAGCCCCTGCACTTCATGCAGCGGATCGGTGAAGTGAATGTCATCGCTGTACAGCTCGCCCAGACGCTGCAAGTTGTCTTTGTCCAGCTCGGCGAACTGACGGGCGAAGCGGCGCAGGAATTCACTCATGGGTTTCTCCCGTGGACGAACGCGACGGCAGGCTCTTGAAGGCCGCCAGCGCCCGTTCGCGCGAAGCCCCGAGATTGACGATCGGCGACGGATAGTTGGCGACGCCGAACAACCCGCCGACACTGGCCGGGTTGTGTACTTCTTTCTTGTTCAGACCGGCGAGTTCGGGCAACCAGTGCTTGATGAACAGGCCTTCGCTGTCGAATTTTTCCGATTGGCTGATCGGGTTGAAAATGCGGAAGTACGGCGCCGAATCGGTGCCGGTCGATGAGCTCCATTGCCAGCCGCCGTTGTTCGCCGCCAGATCGCCGTCGATCAAGTGGCGCATGAAAAAGCGCTCGCCTTCACGCCAGTCGATCAGCAGATTCTTGGTCAGGAACATCGCCACTACCATCCGCAGACGGTTATGCATCCAGCCGGTTTCCAGCAGTTGGCGCATGGCCGCATCGATGATCGGCAAACCGGTGCGTGCTTCTTGCCAGGCCGCCAGATCGCCCGGCGCATCACGCCAGGCCAGCGCTTCGGTTTCCGGGCGAAACGCGCGGTGGCGCGAAACCCGTGGGTAGCCGACCAGAATGTGTTTATAGAACTCGCGCCACAGCAGCTCGTTGATCCAGGTCACCGCGCCGACCTTGCCGCTGTCGAACTCGCCCTGATTGCTTTGCAGGGCCGCCTGCAGGCATTGGCGTGGCGAGATCACCCCGGCGGCGAGATACGGCGAAAGTTGGCTGGTGCCGGGCTTGGCCGGAAAATCGCGCTCGCTCTGGTAGTAGTCGATCTGCGCGTCGGCGAAGGTATCGAGGCGGCGCCGGGCTTCCTGCTCGCCGGCCGGCCACAGCGCACGCAAGGACTCGCTCGGCGTTGCAAAACCGGCGACGGCTGCCGGTACCGGATCGCTGTCGATATTCAGCTTTGCCTGTTTGCCGGGCGTCTTCACCAGCGCCGGCATCGAGCGATGCAGGCGTTCGTAGCAGACCTTGCGGAACTGGCTGAACACCTGAAAGTAGGTGTCGGTTTTGGTCAGCACCGTGCCGGGCTTGAACAGCAGTTGGTCAAGGTAGCTGTGGAAAACGATGCCTTTGGTCTTCAGGGCCACGGCCACGGCGGCGTCGCGCTGGCTTTCGTGGATGCCATATTCCTCATTGACGTGCACGGCCTGGACATTCAACTGCACGCAAAGCTCAAGCAGCACCGCCGGGGCCTGATCCCAATGATCAGCGGTGCGCAGCAGCAACGGAATGTTCAGCTCGCCGAGGCGGCTGCTCAGCTCACGCAGGTTGCGCAGCCAGAAGTCGACCTTGCACGCGGCGTCGTCGTGTTCCAGCCACTGCTGCGGGCTCAACAGATACACGGCAACCGTCGGCCCGCGCGCTGCGGCGGCCGCGAGAGCGGTGTTGTCATGTTGGCGCAAGTCGCTGCGCAGCCAGATCAATTGCATAGCGGATTCCATTAAATCAGCCCACGCTGGACGAGTGCCTGATGCGCCGAGAGCGGATCTTCGGCCAGGATCAAATCAGCGGTTTCGCCAGTTCTTACGGACAACTCGGTCTGGTGGATGCATACCGTTGGTCCGACCAGCAATGTGGGGGCGCTGACGCCATTCAGCAGTTTTGGCAACTGCGCCAGGTTCATCGCCTTGCTGGAATACAGCAGCACGCCGCGCGCTTGCAGATGATCGACCGCCAGCGCCAGTTCTCCGGCCGATAGCGGCCAGTCGAACACTTGCACCGGGCAATCGGCGCTGCTGATCAGCCACGCGCAGAGCCACAGGTGCGGTTCCAGCGGCAGATCCGAGTGATTGATCAACAGCAGCGGCGCGGTGTGTAACTGTCGATTGTTATGGTAGATGCGCGCGCCGAATTTGCTGCGTAACCAGGAATAAAAGAACACCCGCTCCATCTGCGCACCGAACTGGCCTTGCCAGCGCTGCTCGAGTTCGGTCAGCAGCGGCAGCAGCAACTGCTCACACAGAGTGCGCGGCGGATACAGGGCCATGGCCTGGTTGATGCTGTCGTCGAGGTTGCGCTCGTTGAGGTGGGTGACGGCGTCGAGCAATACGTTGCGCTGGCGCTGCCAGTCGTTTTCCACCGTTTCGGTAAAGGCTTGCGGGGTGTCGAGCAACGGCTTGACCTGACTGACCGCCACGCCCCGGTTGAGCCAGGTCAGGATGGTCAGAATTTGCTGCACATGTTCGCTGGAGTACAGGCGATGGCCCTTGGGTGTGCGTTGCGGCACGATCAGCCCGTAACGGCGCTCCCAGGCGCGCAGGGTGATGGCGTTGACGCCGGTCTGCCGCGCCACTTCGCGGATCGGCAGCCAGCCCTCGTCGAGGGCTTTCTTGAAGTCGGCACCCAGGTCTTCCTGGGCGCTGGTGTCGAGTGTGTCGTTCATCAAATGGCGTTTCGCAGGCTGAGGTTTTCCGGATGCGGCTGCAGGTAAACCTGCTGCGCAATGTAGGGATCCGGGTGTAGGCGAAAGTGGTGCTTGAGCAAGGTCAACGGCACCACCAGCGGCACGATGCCGTGGCGGTACTGGCCGATCACATGCTGCATTTCCTGTTTGTCTTCAGGGCTGATCGCCTGTTTCAGGTAGCCGCTGATGTGTTGCAGGACATTGCTGTGGGTGCGGCGGGTGGCGCATTTCTTCAACGCGCTCATCAACTCGCTGAAATAGTGCGGGCCGAGTTCGACCGGATTGGTCTTGCCCATGTTGCCCAGCAGTTTGCCCAGGGCTTTGTATTGCTCCGGGTTGTGCGCCATCAGCAGGTATTTGTAACGCGAGTGGAATTCGGTCAGTGCGCGGCGGCTCAAGCCTTGTTCGAGCACCTGCTGCCAGGCGCTGTAGGCGAGCACGCGAGTGATGAAGTTTTCCCGCAGCACTGGATCGTTCAGGCGCCCGGCTTCTTCCACCGGCAGATCAGGGTGCTGCGCGCAGAACGCCTGGGCATAGATGCCACGGCCGCCGCCATTCACCGGGGCGCCGTTGGCGTGATAGACCTTGACCCGCTCCAGACCGCACGAAGGCGACTGCTGCATGAAGATGTAGCCGCAGATGTCATCGAGTTCACCGGCCATTTTCTGCCCGTAGGCGGCCAGCGGTTCAGTCACATTGATTTGCGGATTGACTGTGCCGACGGCTTCGGGAGCTTCCGGATCGCCGACCAGACGGATCGGTTCACGAGGGATGCCCAGGCCAATGGCAACTTCGGGGCACACCGGGACGAATTCGAAATATTCAGCCAGGGTGCGGCTGCACAGCCGCGATTCTTTGTGCCCACCGTTGTAGCGCACTTCAGCGCCCATCAGGCAGGCGCTGATGGCGATTTTGGGCCGGGATGCAGAAAGGTCGGACATGCACACCTCGAATCTATTCCTGTACAGACAGTTAGTTCTGTACAACTTTTCCTCAGCATAGATTCATACGTGTACAAGTCAAATCGTTTGTATAAGTTTTTCCAGGTTTACACGATCGACTGTGGGAGCGGGCTTGCTCGCGAAGGCGTCAGCTCAGTTGGATCAATGTGACTGACACAGCGCTTTCGCGAGCAAGCCCGCTCCCACAGGGAAATCATTTCCAGCCCAGTAACCAGTGATCGTTGTTCTTCAACGTCTGCCAATCGAGGCGTTCTGCGCGCTTGGTCAACACCGCCTGCAACTCAATCTCCAGCACCGTACCTTCCTCATCGCGGAACAGCTCGGTGACCAGAAAATGTTTTTCGCGGTTTTGCGGGTGGGCTGCTGTCCACTTCGACAGCAGCAGTTTTTGCGGATTGATACGGTTCACTGCAGGTTCTCGTGCAAGCGGCGCGCGGCTTCCTGGCCGCTGAGCCAGGCGCCTTCGACGCGTCCGGACAGGCACCAGTCGCCGCAGGCGTACAGGCCCAGATCGGCATCGGCCAGCGTGCCCCATTCGTGGCCGGTCGCAGGGCGAGCGTAGAGCCAGCGGTGGGCGAGGCTGAAGGTCGGAGCGGGCATTGCACTGTGCAGCAGTTCGGCGAAAGCGCCATGCAGTTGCTCGATGACCGCTTCCTTGGGCAGATCGATGTGTTGTCGGCTCCAGGCGCTGCTGGCGTGCAGTACCCAAGTGTCACAAGTGGTGTCGCGCCCCGGTTTACTGCGGTTACGCGCCAGCCAGTCGATGGGGCTGTCCTGCACGAAGCAACCTTCGATTGGCGTATCCAGTGGCGTATCGAAGGCGAGGGCGACGGCCCAGGTCGGTTCCATTTTCACCCCGGCGGCCGCACCGGCCAGTTTCGGCGCCGCGGCCAGCAATGCAGTGGCTTGCGGTGCCGGTGTGGCAATCACCACGTGGCTGAAGGGGCCGTGGGTGAAGCCCTCGGCGTCCTGCAGGTGCCAGTGTTCTTCACCGCGAAAGACTTCGGTGATGCGGCATGCGAAGTGGACTTCCAGATCACCGAGCAAGCCTCGGGTGATAGCGCTCATGCGCGGTGTGCCGACCCAGCGGATCTGCTCGTCCGGCGACAGGTTCAGTCTCCCACCCTGAAAGGTATAGAGCTGCGGCGTCCACTCGGCGACCCAGCCCAGGCTTTGCCAGCGTTGCACCTCGGTGACGAAACGCCGGTCACGGGCGGTGAAGTACTGCGCGCCCATGTCCAGAGAACCGGCGTCGCTGCGTTTACTCGACATGCGCCCGCCACTGCCGCGGCTTTTGTCGAAGAGCTGGACGGTGTGTCCGGCGTCTGTCAGGGCCTGGGCGGCGGAGAGTCCGGCGATGCCGGTGCCGATGATTGCGATAGGTACAGTCATAGGGGCCTCGTTTTACCTTTCTGTACAGACTACGCCGTCAATGAAACCTGTACAATTTTGTTTTTTGGTATAACTTCTAGCGTTCTCGTTCTGACAGCTTGGCCTATGGTTAAACAATAGAGCCTGCCCGATAGAAAAGATCCCTGCTTATAAAAATAGACTAGTGATCCGGGTAAAACGCCACGCGAGGAAGATGTCATGCGCATATTGCTGACCGGCGGTACTGGTTTGATAGGCCGTCAGCTCTGCCGACACTGGTCGGGACAGGGCCATCAGCTGACGGTGTGGAGTCGGCGTCCGGAAAAAGTCGCGAAAATCTGTGGCGCGCAAGTGCGCGCGATTGCGCGTCTCGAAGACTTCGGCGACGAGCCGCTGGACGCCGTGGTCAACCTGGCCGGTGCGCCGATTGCTGATCGGCCATGGACCCATCGGCGCAAGGCGTTGTTGTGGAGCAGCCGCATCACCCTCACCGAAACCCTGCTGGCCTGGCTGGAAACGCGTCAGCAGAAACCGGGGTTGTTGATCTCCGGCTCTGCTGTCGGCTGGTATGGCGACGGCGGTGAACGTGAGCTGACCGAAGATTCGCCGCCAGTGATCGACGACTTTGCCAGTCAGTTGTGCATTGCCTGGGAAGAAACCGCCCAGCGTGCCGAAGGTCAGGGCATCCGCGTGGTGCTGGTGCGTACCGGGCTGGTGCTGTCGGCCGAGGGCGGCTTTTTGTCGCGGCTGTTGCTGATGTTCAAACTCGGTCTGGGCGGGCCTTTGGGCAATGGCCGGCAGTGGATGCCGTGGATTCACATCGATGATCAAATCGCCCTGATTGATTTTCTTCTGCACCGCGATCAGGCAAGCGGTCCTTATAATGCCTGCGCGCCCAAACCGGTGCGCAATCGCGAGTTTGCCAAAACGCTGGGCAGCGTGCTGCACCGCCCGGCGTTCATGCCGATGCCGGCCCTGGCCTTGAAGGTCGGGCTTGGCGAAATGTCATCGCTGTTGCTGGGTGGCCAACGCGCCATGCCGGCACGCTTGCTGGAAGCGGGTTTCACTTTCCAGTTCACGGATTTGCGCGCGGCCCTGGATGATCTCTCCGGCCGCCTTTGAAATAGGACGATGCATGACCGATCACGCCTTGCTTCTGGTCAACCTGGGTTCTCCGGCCTCCACCTCGGTGGCCGATGTACGCCGCTACCTCAATCAATTTCTGATGGACCCGTATGTGATCGACCTGCCGTGGCCGGTGCGGCGGTTGTTGGTGTCGCTGATCCTGATCAAGCGCCCCGAGCAATCGGCCCATGCCTACGCTTCGATCTGGTGGGAGGAGGGCTCGCCGCTGGTGGTGCTCAGCCGTCGTCTGCAACAGCAGATGACCACCCAGTGGAGCCACGGTCCGGTAGAGCTGGCCATGCGTTACGGCGAGCCGTCGATTGAAACCAGGTTGCTGCAGCTGGTCGCAGCAGGGCACAAGCGCATCACGCTGGCGCCGCTCTATCCACAGTTCGCCGACAGCACCACGACCACGGTGATCGAAGAAGCCAGGCGGGTGATTCGCGAGAAGAAACTCGACGTGCAGCTTTCAGTGCTGCAACCGTTTTACGACCAGCCGGAATACATCGACGCACTGGTCGCCAGCGCCACGCCGCATTTGCAGCAGGACTACGATCACTTGCTGCTCAGCTTCCATGGCTTGCCGGAACGGCACCTGACCAAGCTCGATCCGACCGGTAACCACTGCTTGAAAAGTGCGGATTGCTGCAAGAATGCTTCGCCGGCCGTGCTTGCCACCTGTTACCGCGCCCAGTGCATGCGCACCGCCTCCGAATTCGCCAGGCGCGCGGGCATTGCCGATGGCAAATGGTCGGTGTCGTTTCAGTCGCGTCTGGGGCGGGCGAAGTGGATCGAACCCTACACCGAAGCGCGGCTGGATGAGCTGGCGAAAAGCGGCGTGAAGAAGATTCTGGTGATGTGCCCGGCGTTCGTTGCCGACTGCATCGAGACGCTGGAAGAGATCGGTGATCGCGGCAAGGAACAGTTCCGCGAAGCGGGGGGCGAGGAGTTGGTGCTGGTGCCGTGCCTGAATGATGAGCCGCAATGGGCGAAGGCGTTGGCAACCCTGTGTGAACGAGCGCCGCTGGCGCTTTAAAGCCAAAAGCTTCGCGAGCAAGCCCGCTCCCACATTTGATCTACGGTGCG